>JALGSS010000877.1 GCA_029821745.1 Candidatus Zipacnadia bacterium | reverse complement strand
CTCAATAACGATCGTGAGGGGCATGGTTGATCCACTCGCCCCAAGCAGCGGCGTCTGCTCCCCCGTGACCTTGACGACCGTGCCGAGTCGCAGCTCACGCTCCAGCGCCGCGGCATGCCCGATCCACTCCCACTTTGGCCGCTCGCGGATGAACCGATCCGCTTCGAAGGCGTCCCACTGCGCCGCGGTTTTCTTGTCGCGCGCCCCGAACAGGAAGTACTTGAGGTGTGTCGCAGACAGCGCCCGGCGGAAGTCTCCGGCCAGCGCGTCGTCGGTGAGTTTGAGGGCCGCCTGCAGGGCCGCGTCGTCCGGCTTGCCGGACAGATACAACCGCAGGTCCCACAGGAACGTGCGGGCTTGCCGGACAGATACAACCGCAGGTCCCACAGGAACGTGCGGCTCATCAGCGTGGCGAGATCAGTGTTGGCTACGCCCCGGTCGATCAGCTCCATGCAGCGCTCAACCAGTTCTCGGTCGGCCAGATGCCCCCGGGTCGCAAGCAGGACCGGCAGGAAGCGCGTCCATCCAGTCGCGTCGGCGTCCTCGCCCATGTATCGCGTGTAGACCTCAGCCGCCGCCAGTCGCGCCACACCGAGACTGTCCTGGCGCAATGCCGCAACCACGGCCTGATCCTGCAACAGCAGGCGGATTAGATCGGAGGGTGCGCCCGCTGCCAGACGAGAGGCCGCGTCCAGGAAACGCCGCGCGCGGATTTCAGTGAAGGGATCCACCGGCGGCGCACCGGCGGCCCACGTCCCGGCGAAGGGCCCGGTCCGCATGAGAGCCTGGAACAGGGGAAAAGCCTCGTCCAGGGATGCCTCGCCCTGGACGGCCCGGGCGATACTTGCCACCGCGAACTTGTCCCACCGCGCGAGGGCCCGAAGCGTCTCCGTCGAGACCGGCACAGGCGCGGCATCGAGGGTCTCGGGGGCCTTCCCGGCACGGAGCCTGTACGCCACGGTCGTGGGCGTCGCGGAGACAGCGCCGGCCAACAGCGCGAGAAGCACCCCACAGATTCCGGAGCGCCGGATTCGGTTCGGCAAGCGGCGGTGCGGCATAGGTGCGATCAACCCTTCTTGTCGCGCAGGTCTAGGTTTGGCAGAAGGCGCGCCGGAGCAAGCGGTCCGCGCGCCAGTTCACACAGCTCATTCAACATCTCGGGAAAATGCGGCACGCGGCCCAGAGCCTCAATGTCCTCCCACTTCGCGGGCCGCCGCTCTTCCCCGGTCGTCAATCGTCCCGTGACGGCCTCGGCGGGCTCGGCGCTGAAGTACAACTCAATCGAGTCGTGTCCCGGCCACCACACCTGGCGGCAGGCAATCAGTCCCGTCACATTGATCCGCACGCCCGTCTCTTCCAGCACCTCTCGCGCCACGCAATCGGCGGCGTCCTCGCGGGGCTCGATGGTCCCGCCCGGAGGCACCCAGGAACCCGGGGAGACCTTGCTCGCCACGAGCAGCACGGTTCCCTCGTGGATGACGATGGCGATACTGCGCCCGACCATCTTGTTGCGGGGCATCCGGATCCCTCCCGATAGGGGAATCTATGGCACAATGCGGCGAACACAAGGGCAAGGTCGGCGCCACGGTGAACCATACAGTGCCGAACAACATGCTTGGAGGTGCCGACGATGCGTCTGTATCTTTTCCTCTTTCTGGTCGCTACGCCCTGCCTGTCCCTCGCCGCCGTGCCCGACGGCTGGTTCCCCTTCGTCATCCCGGACATCGCCGAGGACAGCGTCGCGAACGTCTCCTCCTACAATAACACGGTCGCGGGGGAGAATGGTTTCATCGAAGTGCGGGATGGGCGCTTCGTCGACGGCGCGGGCAAGCGCCTCAAGTTCCTCGCCACGAACCTGACCTTCGGTGAGGCCTTCCCGTCGAAGGAGATGGCGCCCAAGATCGCCGCGCGGATGGCGGCCCTCGGGATCAACTGCGTCCGGTTCCACCATATGGACGCCCACTTCAACCCGCGAGGCATCTGGGACCCGAAGTACAAGGACCGCCGGCACATCGACCCGGAGATGATCGACCGCCTGGACTGGATCATCTACCAGCTCAAGCTGCACGGAATCTACGCCGACATCAACCTGCATGTGTCTCGCACGTTCACCGAGGCGGATGGGTTCGAGAACGCGGGCAAGCTGCCAAAGTATGACAAGGGCGTCGACAACTTCGAACCACGCATGATCCAGTTGCAGAGAGACTACGCGCGAGACCTGCTCACCCACGAGAACCCGTACACGAAGACGCGGTATGTGGACGAGCCCTGCATCGCGATGGTGGAGCTGAACAACGAGAATAGCATGCTGCGGTTCGCATTCGGGAGCACCTTCCACCTGCTGCCCGAGCCCTACCGCGGGGAGCTGATGAGCCAGTGGACAGCACACCTGCGGGGACGGTACGCGGACACGCAGGCGTTGCGCAAGGCCTGGGATGAGGGCTCCGAGCCCCTCGGCGATGAGATGCTGCGCAACCAGGACTTCTCGCAGGGCGCCGCCGAGTGGGTGCTGGAGAGCCGCCACACGGAAGCCGACGTGTTCGAGGTGGCGGACGACCCCGCCCTGGGCAAGGTGTTGCACGCGCGACTCAACGAGCTCGGCGTCAATAGTTGGGATTTCCAGATTCACCAGAAAGGCCACAACCTGAAGGATGGGCGCGTATACACCGTCGCCTTCAGGATCAAGGCCGACCCACCACGGACGGTCAACGTGAGCACGCGCTATGATGTCCCCGACTGGCGCATGGTCGGGCTCAACCAGAGCATCAGCGTCGGCAAGGACTGGGTGCCGTACACCTTCACCTTCACCGC
>JALGSS010000876.1 GCA_029821745.1 Candidatus Zipacnadia bacterium | reverse complement strand
CTCGACGATGACGAGTTGCCGCGAGGCGGCCAGGTCGGTGATGAGCATGTCGGCCAGCCCCTTCCCCAGCCACGACCACTCACCGTCCGGATTTCGGTTGTCGAAGTCCATGACAGCGAGGGTTCGGATCGGCGGAGCACCGAAGGCACCGCCGTGACAGCACAGGGCCACGCTCGCGCACACGAGGACCAAGACCAAAACTGATCGTGAACGACGCATCATTGCTTCTCATCCTGCCCAAGGCCCGGCATGTCGCACACGGTCGCGATGACGCGGTTCTTGGACGCGAAGGCCACGACGCACCGGCCATCCGGCAGCACAGCGACGCAGGGGTACGACAGGTCCTTCAGGCAATTCTCGATCCTGACCGTCCGACGGCATCCGTGCGATTCCTCGTACCGGCGCAGCACGAGCCCGGTGTTGCCTTCGACCATCACGGCGACGAACCCGCGATCGGCCGCGTGCAGGCAGCCTCGGCTGACTTGTATCTCCCCGAGGTCCGCCAGCATCTCCCACCGGCCGGCGTGGCTCCGACGCCAGACGGCCATCTTGCGCGAGAGGCGGCCGCCTTGGTCCTCTCCCGTCCTGGCTGCCAGGAGCAGTCGGTCGGCCGGATCGTGGGTGAAGGCGTAGCGGCTGGACGCCCACCAGAACGGCCCGAGACCCGACCCCTCGGCCTTTGTCAGGCTTCCCATCGGCTCCCAGCGGACGGCGTCCTTCGACCGGAACAGCCGGTCTCGCCAGGTGAGCCAGAAGATGTCGTGTGTATCCACGGTGAAGCCGAAGGAGGGGCAGCCCCAGCCGCGCCACTGCCGGCGCTCCAGTTTGCTCACGGCCAGGACCGCCTTTCTCGGGAACGACCATGTGATCCCGTCGGCGGACGACGAGACCCAGAGCCACTGGGGATCGTCGGGATCACGGCTGGAAATCCACATGAGCCAGTACACGCCCCGCCGGTCCTGCTGAAGAACCGGGTACATGTCCATGAACGTCGATGAGGGGAACAGGCGACGAGCCGGCGTCCACGTGCGACCGCCCGACGACGTGGCGCAGAACAGGTCCGATTCCTGATTTGTCGAAGATGCCCTGTACAGCGCGTACGCGTTGTCCCACAGGCACCAGGTCTTTCCGTCCCGATCCACGAAGAGCAACAGGTTCGAGCCCTTGTCGGCAAGAGTACGGTACGCCAGCGCAGTGTCTGTCTCGTCGAACAGGAGGCTCACATTCCCCTTCGGCTTCAGATGAAACCGCTTGACCTCCCGCCGTCCATCGGCCCAGTGGATTTCCGCGGCCTTGTCGCCGGCGTAGGGATGCAGGATCATGGTGGGGCGACCGCGATGCCAGAAAGGATCGCCGCCGCGACGCATGCGTGGCGCCCGCTCCTGTGTGTAAACGTCGAGAACGATCTTCGTCCATTCGGCCTCCAGGTTCACGAAGACCTGCCCCTGGACTTTCGCGCCCGCTGCTGTGATTCGGGACCAGGACCGGAGCCGAAACGTCATTCGCCAGCGCGCGGCGCTCTGCACAATGACAAACGCAGCGCGGATGCCGGGCGGAACCTCAAACCGGACTGTTTCCCGGCGATTGTCGTACCCGAAACTCTTCCTTCCGCGTATAGGGGTTATCCCACCTGGCTCGTGCCACCACAGGGATAGGCGGCTGGACCTGGGGTTGTGCGGGGCGCGACTGGTTTGGACCTCAACCGTGATTTGGGCAATCTCCTTGCCCGGCGGGGCCACAACGGTCCGGGTGTCTTCGCGAAGGCCGGCGCGGCGGAGAGAACGCGGCGCATCCGTTCCGGTGGTCCAGCCGTCCGTCGGGATTACCTCTGCCGGCCGCGGCGGGCAGAGCGTGGCGCTGCGGTTCTCACGCACAAACTGCCAGTAGAGCGGCGTATACCGGGACACGACGCGCCGCCACACGTCCGCCAGAAGCCGGCCGTGGAAGTGGTGAGTCCTCATGTAGAAGATGACCTGTGAATAACGCTTGGCCGCCTCGAACGTGTCGCCGCTTCTCTCGTGAAGCAGACCCAAGCGCTCCAGGGCACGCAGTCCGACGACTTGCGCATCGCTCATCCAATCTGTCTGGCTCGTCGCAGGCGGCGGCCAAACTGGCGCCCCCGTGGTGTACGGCCTGTTGTACTCCGGGTGGCGAGCAACGATTCGCTTGTAAGCGCAAATGGCTTCAGGCGATCCGTGGGGCGCCGATTCCAGAACTCTCCCCATCTTGAAGTAGACCGACTCCGGCAGGGCGTTGTCCTTATCCGCAGCGATGAGACGGCGGTACTCAACCAGGGCATGCCGCACCTCACCCAGTTGCGCGTAGACGTCCGCCAGCCGCGCCGCCGCCTTCAGGAAGCCCCGGTCCGCCTTCACGGACAGGCGGCACTCCAGCAGCGCCCGGTGCCAGTCCCCCTTGTCGAAGGCGGCCAGACTCAGCGAGTAGTGCTCGAAGGCG
>JALGSS010000875.1 GCA_029821745.1 Candidatus Zipacnadia bacterium | reverse complement strand
CGTGTCTGTGTTCATGACCATCGCATGGGTGTCATCGCGATTGCCCGACATCTCGATCAGGAAGGCGGCCTTGGCTCCCTTTTCGGCGGCGTAATTCACCATGTAGGGGGCCTTTGCGCGCTCCGTCTTGCGGTCCATGTTGACTTGCTGGTACGGCCCATTGTAGGGCGCTTGGCTCACGTAGCGGTCCTTCAGGCGGCGCTGGATGTCGGCTGTGGGGCAGGAGCATGATGTAATCGGCGGTGTGGAAGTCGATGGCACAGATTGGGCGCGTCTCATCGACGATGCGCTGGATGACCTGGGTCTCGGGCTCCGAGGCCGGCCGCGTCCCCTTGTAGTTGTAGTCCCAGGGCACCACCACATCCTGTGGTACCGGGAGTTCTTCCCAGGCCACATCGAAGTTGCGGTTCAGGTCCACGCCGCGCGCATTCTGCCGCGTGAAGGCGTCATACCCCCGCGGGTTCTGGATCGGGACGATCTTCCAGTGCAGACCCCCGACGTCCAGACCGTCCAGCTTTGTGTCCCGGCAGAGGAGTTCCGCCAAGCGCAGCAGCCCGAAAGCGTTCTCCCATTCCCAGCCGTGGATCGCCGCCCCCAGGTAGATGGTGGGCGCTTGCGGATCGCCGATGCTGAAGCTGTACATCTCCCGCCCGTCACTGCAGGGGCCCTCGGCGGAGAGGGTCAGTTGGGTGTGTTCGAGTGCCAGCAGGTGCATCTGCTCGACGAACTCATCATAGGACCATCGGTCCGGGTAATGCTTCCCGAAGCGGACAGAGCCGCCGATCAGATTGCCCGAGAACAGGTACTTGTTGGTGCTGCCCCACGAGTTGTAGAAGGGGCGGCCGGGGGAGAGCAGGTCCAGGGCGAGGATGCGACCCTTGCCGACTTGCTCCTCCACCATCACCGCGCCATGGTTGACGGTGGACGTGGCGAGGACGCTCACCGTATCGCTCTCGGTGACGCCCATGACCTGGCGCTGGAGCATCTGGTTGGCGTAGAGCTGGTCCGGGGCGCTGGAGACTGTCCCGAACCACCAGATCGTGTCGCCCTTCGCGAAGCCGCGCGTGACATCATTCTCAATCTCGATGCGGATCGCCGGGCGCATCCGATCCAGCACATGGGTCTTGCTGAAATGAAGATTGCGATGGCAGGCGTACTCGTACAGACACGAGATCACTTTGCCGCCCTGCCTGGCGTAGCTCTCGACCGACTCGTACTTGAGCTTCCTCAGGTTCGCGCCGTCAGTCACCATGGTGATCACGGTATCGTACTGCCTTAGAACCGTGACTCCATGCTTGTCAGTGGTGAAGTTGAGCTTGGCGACGCGGTCGGGGTAGAGAACGTCCAGGTCCGCCGCCGTCGCGCAGTTGGGGTTGTCGGTAAGAAACAGGATGTCCTTCTGGTCGGGCATGGGTGCCTCCGATAATGTCGCGCGTTACTTCGCGGCTTTGAAGTGTCTGTCGAGAAACGCCTGCATGGCGTCGACGGTCGGCTGGTACCACGGCGGTCGGTTGAAGAAGGCGTGGGCCGCGCCCTCGGCGGCGAACAACTCCGCGGGTACGCCCGCCTTCTGTAGGCCCGCCACCATCCTCTCCGCCTGCGAGAAGGGAACCGTTGTGTCCTTCGTCCCGTGGAGGACGAGAGTCGGCGGATCGCCCTTCGAGATGTGGCTGATCGGCGACCCCTGGGCATAAAGCTCGGGCGCGTCAGCGTAGGTCTCGCCGAGGAAGCCCTCGAGCATCGGGACGCCGAGACCGGCCTTTCCCATGGAGGCGAGATCGGCCACCGGGTTGAACAACACCGCGAGACTGGCCTTGCTGGATTGCTCCGGATTGCCGCCTTCGCCCTCGAAGGTACCGGGATCAGTGAACGCAACCATGGCGGCGAGGTGTCCTCCCGCCGACCCACCCGAGAGACAGATGCGGTCCGGGTCTACGTTCAGGTCTGCTGCCTGGGAGCGTAGCCATCGGACGGCGCACTTGGAGTCCTCAAGAGCTGCGGGAAAGTGCGCCTCGCCGGAAAGCCGGTAGCCGATGCAGGCACAAACGTACCCCTCGCTCGCGAGATGCAGGGATTGGGACCGGAACTGACTCGCGTTGCCGTTCCTCCACCCTCCGCCGTGGATGAACACGACCGCGGGACACGGTTCCGTCCGCTCCCTGGGCAGGTACAGATTGAGCTTCAGATCGCGCCCGCCCCCGGTGCCGTAGATGATGTCCGCGTGCACCTCGACGTTCGGTGGGATCGTCATTCTCCTCCGTCCCTTCGTGGGTTCGGCAGGTTGTGCGACAACGGCCATGCAGGCCGCGAAGTACAGCACCAGCGTGAGGTTTCGCATGTGGGTCCGGGACCCCGCGACAGTCCCTCAATTCTCCTCGACGAACGCGACCTGGTCCTTTGTGTGGTAGTGCTTCCACTTTCGGAACCGGTCGGTCTCAAACAACTCCCGCATCTTGTCCCGGTGGGCCGGAGTCGAGGGCCACGGTCCGTCGAGCAAGCGGTCCTTTGTGTCGTGCATCCACTGATCCAGCCGTTCGCGAAGACTGGCGAGGACCGTTGCCTGTCCGGCGTCGCCGACCAGGTTGGTCATCTCCAACGGGTCCGTGCGCAGGTCGTACAATTCCTCTGTCGGTCGCGAGGGCAGCATGTATTCGTCGAGCATCTCAGCCCC
>JALGSS010000874.1 GCA_029821745.1 Candidatus Zipacnadia bacterium | reverse complement strand
AGGGAGGAATTGCGGCGGCGACACACAAGACTGGGTGAATAACCAGGGCTCGCGAGACATCGCGGGCGCGAGACGGTACCACAGGGGAATGTCAGAATGTATTCAGGTATTGCGCCGGAACGCCGTTTTGCCTCTGCAGCGCTCTGTACCTGCGTGTGCCTGGGGGCAGTGATGCTCTTGAAGGGAGTGCCCGCGATGTCTGACCCGGAGTTCGAGTATCTCAGCGATGTGTTCTCCGAGCGCGCCTTGCACTACACCATAGGCTGGGGCCTGCTCGGGATAGACACGTGTGTGCGCCCCGCCGGGCGCGACGCGTCCCCCATGCGCATAAAGGACAAGCCCTATACGAAGGGCATCGGGCACCACGCCACCGGGGAGATGCTGATTGATCTGAGCGGAGAGTACTCGACCTTCGAGGCCGAGATCGGTGTTCAGTGGCAGAAGGGCGAAACTGGGAGCGTTGTGTTCCAGGTCTACGTGGATGAGGTCGAAGTGTTCGACAGCGGCGTCGTCAGGGAGCAGGACGCGCCTCGGCCAATTCGCATCGACCTCACAGACGCCGACGAGATGCGACTGGTGTCAAGTGACGCCGGGGACGGGATCGCGTGTGACTGCGCCAACTGGGCGGAAGCCCGGCTGATCAAGAACCCCAACGCGGGCGATGGGCGCCCCCGGGAGATGTTTGATGCGGCTCCCTATGCGCGGGTGGTGACGACGGACCCGAGACGCGCAGACGGGTGCAAGTCCAAACGCACCCAGGAGTACCGCCCCGAAGACGTGTATCTGGCGACCGACATCGTTCCGGATGATCAGGGGCACTACACCGTCCCCACCGTTGAGGGCGGGCAGGGGAGCATCGGCCTGCTATGGGTGGAGCGCCGTCTCCTGAAAGAACTCGTGATTGAGTTTGCGCGCGGCACTCCGCTCCCTGACCCGCAGACCGCCCGAGTTGAATACTGGTCGGGCGAATCCCGCTGGCAGGGCAAATGGGAGCCCGTGGACGGTGAGATTGGGCTGCACGAGCGGGCTCCGAGAAGATCCGCTGGGTGTTCGCGCCCACGGAGGCGCCGATCAAGGTGGCTCGGCTGCGGGCCATCAACCGTTCGCGCTGGGACACGGCGCGGGTGCGGCTACAGCTTGAGAAGCCCCTGGTCGGACAAGAGGGCCGGATTGAGGTCTACAACGGGACCTTCGGCGAGACCGAAGATGGGAAACCGGTCCTGTGCCGGACCTGGGACCTGTCGGCGCCGCTTGAGGTGGACGTGCGCTACACGAGGCCGCGCAGCCTGAAGTATGACCGCACCTCCCTGCGCCTCAGGCTGCCCGCGGGGAGCTTCTGCGTGGCTCTGGAGGATATTCTCCGCAACGGCCCGGTGTATCTGCGAGAGTTCGGGGTACTGCTTTCCACGGGTGATGATCCGCCTTCGCCGGCGGAGTACCGTGAGCAGATCGCGGGCCGCAAGACGGTGCTGGACCGAGTGCGCGAGATGCCGGATCAGAGCTTCAAGCAGGCGATGGAGCGTGTGCATCGCCCCGTTCAGGACAACGGCCCCACGATGCTATCCCTCGCCTGCGACAACTTCAAGGTTGTTGTCGACCGCGACGGGACCTTCGGGCCGTACCGGCCCGGCCGGCAGCAGGCAGCATCCGTCATACAAGTTCAGCATCACGCCACGGTTTGGGGCTGACGGGAAGACCTTCGAGAACCGTCACCTCTACGGGGGCTGGTTGCCGATCCCTGTGGTGACGGCTGAGGACAACGGCATCATCTGTCGCCAGCGCACCTTCGTCGCCCCGCACCGGGGAGAAAGGCCGCCGGGGCCTTCCCCGTGGTGGCATCCGCACCCCGTGTTCGTGGCTGAGTTCGACCTGGGGAATGGGGGAGATGAGGCCGCCCAGACACAGCTGCGGCTCAACTTCGCCACGGACAAGAACCTGTTCGAGTCTGCGTCGGTGGGAGGCGACGAGACCAATGTGCCCCTGTCAAGCGACGGGCGGGTCCTTGCGGTGGTCCATTCCGACAACCCGCAGGCGGTCCGCGCGCGCACTGAGGACAGCGCGATCATACTCAGCGCTTCGCTCCCGGCTCACGCGACGGCACGGGCGCGCGTCTACATCCCCGGCTGGGACGTGAAGGTCGGCGACGAGGCGACGGTCTGCGCAGGCGCGCCCAGCATCGACACGGTGGAGGGTTACTGGCTCTCGCTCCTCGGACCCAGTATGCAGGTGGATATCCCCGACCGGCTGCTGAGCGATGTCATCCGCGCGTCGCAGGTCTACTGCTTCATGAACGCCCGCAATGAGGGTGAGGGCGCCCGGATCGCTCCGTGGATCGGCGCGGACCGGTACGGACCGCTCGAAAGCGAGGGCCACTCCATCGTCGCGGGGATGGACCTGTTCGGCCACCATGATTTCGCTCGGAGGGCTCTCGAGTTCTACATCAAGCGTTACAACGCTCAGGGGTACCTGACGACAGGCTACACGATGATGGGGACGGGGCAGCACCTGTGGGCTCTCGGGGAGCACTTCGGCCTCACTCACGACACGGAATGGCTCCGGGCGAAGGCGCCGGAAGTTGCCCGGGTAGCGGAGTGGATCGCCGACCAGCGCCGGAAGACCGAGGTTCTCGACGCCTTCGGAAACCAGCCGCCCGAGTACGGGCTAGTGCCCCCCGGAGTCATTGCGGATTGGCACCGGTACGCGTACCGTTACTACATGGAGGGGTACTACTGCGCCGGGCTGCGAGCTGCCGCACGCGCGCTGGACGCCATCGGACATGAAGGGGCAGAGGCGCTGGCCGCCGAGTCGGAGAGGTTCCTTGCCGCTGTGCAGCGTGCCTACGACTGGACCCAGGCACGCACCCCAGCCCCGGCTCTCTCCGACGGGAGCTTCATTCCCGGGGTGCCGTCCATGGTCTACACCTTCGGCACCTGCGAGGAGCAGTTCCCCGGAGAAGACTGGGGGCGTTCCTGGGCGGGTGACGCCGACACGGGCACCCACCATCTGGCCGCGTTGGGGCTCCTGGACGCGGAATCCGCCGAAGTCGAGCGGATGGCGCAAATCCTGGAAGACTACTGGTTCCTGCGAGCAGGGCTGGGGGACTACCCAGAGGAGAAGAACCACGCCGACTGGTTCAACCTGGGAGGCTTCTCGAAAATCCAGCCCTACTACTGCCGCCTGAACCATGTCTACGCGCTGCGCGACGATGTGAAGCCCTTCATCCGGTCGTATTTCAACGCGATCCCGACGCTGTTAAACACTGAGAATCGGTCGCTGTGGGAGCATTTCCACAACCGGGGCGGGTGGAACAAAACCCACGAAACGGGATGGCTGCTTGAGCAGACACGGAACATGTTCGTGACGGAGCGCGGGGAGGAGCTGTGGCTGGCGCCCTTCGTGACCACGCACTGGATGCAGGATGGGATGACCGTGGCGATCAGCAATGCGCCATCGCGGTTCGGGCCACTGAACTACGAGATCCGCTCGCGCGTCGCTGAGGGTGTGATTGATGCCGGCATCAAGCCGCCGACACGCTCGACGCCGAAGGCCATCGTTCTGCGCCTGCGCCACCCCGAGGGGAAGCCGATGCGGGCTGTGACGGTGAACGGGAAGCCCCACACCGACTTCGACGCGGAGCGCGAGTGCATCATCCTGCAGCCCACGACGGAGCCGATCATGGTGCGGGCTGAGTACTGAGGTTGTGTTGAGAAAGGGCAATCATGGGCACGGGGTGTCGCGTCGTGTGCGAAGGGGCCCCGTGCAAGGCGTCTCAGAGCCTCCGTGGGGCCTCGTCACACACACTGTGACACCCCACGGTCATGGCTCATTCGTTTGTCAACATAATCAGTGAGCCCCACCCACCACAGCGAGGCGAGGTCATCGATGCCGGGACAGCGAGAAGGCATGGGAAGATTGGGTGGGCTGTGTCGAGTGGGGCTCCTTGTTCTCGGCGGCCTTCTTGTGGGCCAGGGAACGGGCCTCACCGCAGACTGGCCCCACTGGCGTGGACCGGACCGGAATGACATCACCTCCGAGAGCTCCGGCTGGGATGAGGGCGCGTGGCCGCTTGGCGATCCTGCGTGGACGAAAGCGGTCGG
>JALGSS010000873.1 GCA_029821745.1 Candidatus Zipacnadia bacterium | reverse complement strand
ACCGTCAATATGCTTCGTCAGAACGGCCCGGCAAACCTGCGGACGCAACTGGGGGGCCTGGTGCGGCACGTGTCGGCGCGGTTGGTGGGCAATGACCTATCGCCCACAGCGTGCGGGTGCGTTGGCGTGACTGCAGGCGATAGGCTATGATGGCATCCTCCAGGGAGCGCCATGATTGGAGGCGAAGGCGATGCGTTCACAGATGGAATCATGGTCTCGGCGCGATTTCGTGACGGCATTGGGGGGACTCGGCCTCGCGGGTCTCGTGACGGCCACGGCGGGAGCGACGGATGGTGCCGCACCGTCGCGGGCCTCCCTCGGCTTGCTGCGCGACACCTCGGTCCTTGACTGGTCAGCCGTAAGGCAGCAGTTCCTCCTGGAAGGGGGATTCGGGTGTCCACGCACCTGTACAACACCGCCGATGACCTTGGCAGACATCCCCAGGCCGACTCCCGCTCAACTCGCGTGGCAGGACCTCGAGCTTGGGATGTTCATCCACTTCGCGCCCAACTTGCGGTACGGTCCGGATGGCCGGCTCATCGAGGTGCCGCCGAGTGAGATCAACCCCGCAGAACTCGACGCCGAGCAGTGGGTCGATGTGGCGGCGGCGATGGGTGCTGAGTACGTCGTGTTCGTCGCCAAGCACTGCGACGGGTTCATCTTCTGGCAGAGCGACACGACCGACCACGGCGTTGCGAGCACTCCTTGGCGCGACGGGCGGGGCGACATCCTGGCGGATCTGTCCGACTCGTGTCGCAAGCGCGGGATGAAGCTGGGCGTGTATCTCTCCCCTGCCGATTGGCAATTCGGCGCTACGGTCAGCGGGAAGTCCGCGACCGACGAGGAGCAGCGCGCCTACGACGAGGTCTACCGGGCGCAACTCCGCGAGGTGTTGAGCCGGTACGGTGAGATGATGGAGGTCTGGTTCGATGGCAGTGTGGTGGCCGAGGTCGGCGATATCCTCCGCGAACTCGCGCCGAACGCGATGGTCTTTCAGAGCCGATACGCGACGATCCGCTGGGTGGGCAACGAGGAGGGGATCGCCCCGGAGCCGGCCTGGAACGCGGTCCGCTCCGATGCAGAGCCGGCGATGTACGGGGTCTACACGGCCGCTGACGGCGACCCGGATGGAGACGTGTGGCTGCCGAATGAGTGCGATGCACGCATCCGCCGCGACTGGCTTTGGACGCCTGAGAACCACGTGACGCTGAAGAGCCTGGATCAGTTGATGGAGATGTACTACCAGTCGGTGGGGCGCGGCGGGGTACTGCTACTGAACAACACGCCCGACCTGACAGGCCGCATTCCGGAGGCGGACGCACGCAGATCCGCCGAGTTTGGCGCGGAGATCAGGAGGCGGTTCTCCCAGAGCATCGCCGAGACGCGAGGGGAGGGCAAGCGCGTGCGGCTGACCCTTGGCCGCCCCAGCGAGATCGACCACGTGATGATCATGGAGGACGTCCGCAGGGGTGAGCGCGTGCGGGAGTATGTGGTCGAGGGCCTCGTGGGCGACGAGTGGCGCGAGCTTTCTCGGGGCACTGCCATCGGGCACAAGAAGATCGACCGGTTCGAGCCGGCGACAGTTTCCGAGGTGCGCTTAACGGCGACTCAGTCGGCGGGCAAGCCGATCGTCCGCCGGCTGGCCGTGTTCGCCGTGAACGCGGCGCCACCTGCGCCCGTCGCCGAGGAGGCCGAGGCCTTCGAGACCGTCGCCCGTTGGGTGATCGCCGAAGACGACCGTGGCTCGCACAGGATGGAGGCCGACCTCGGCCCTGTGTGCCGGGAGGCGAGCCAATATGAGGTCGTCTTCCACGCCGCAGCGGGCGAGGTGACGGTGAGCCGTGTGGAGCTGGCGATCGATGGCACCGAGGCCAATCGCTTCGTCAGACATGGCACGGAGCCCGGGACGTACCTGGTTTCGATCACAGCGGTCGGACCGGAGACGCTCCTACGGGCCACGCTCCGCGGAGCGGACTCCAGTGGGGAAGTGCTGGTACGGCCCGTGGTATCCCTCTCAAAACCCGATCCGGACCCCAAGCCATCGAAGAGTGGCGCTGAACCCCGTGAGGCCCATAGGTGATCTGGCGGGGCGGAAAGGTACTCTGGTACGGTCGCTGCTGTTGGCCGGTGTGAGGTCTCGAAGCGCAGGTTGCCGGCTCCGGATCTGACAATGAGCTGACCGCAGTGCCTCAGGAAGTCCGCCCGGAAACGGGCTCCCCTCGCATAGACGCCCCGCAGCCATGGGGAGCACGGCACACTGGTTCCACTCCGGGTAACCAGTGCCACCCGTCGATGGTAGGTTCGCGAAGTCAGATGAAAGGGTGCCACCGGCACTCCGCGCGTCGTCAGGAAGCGCAGTGCACCATTTTCGTTCAAGGAGACACCGTCTATGCAGCCCGCGATATGTACTGGGTTTGACTACACAATTCCCTTTGCCCTGCAGATCGACATGATTCGAGACGCGGGGTTTGAGGTCGTGTCCATGGGGGCCAGGCCCCAGCATTCAGGCTACCACACGGCGGAGGGAAGGGGCAGGATCAAGGAACTGACTCTAGACAAGGGTCTGGACATCGACTCTGTACACGCTCCCTTTCCCGAAGGCGACAAGCTTTGCTCTCTGGATGAAGCCGAGCGCGTGGAATCTGTGGGCCAGTGCCGGATCGCCATTGATGCCGCTGAGTATCTGGACGCGGGGTCCGTTGTGATCCATCTCAACACCAGCCCTGATGCTACCGTCGCGAGTCGGATGCTGGAACAAGGGATCAGGAGTGTGGAGACGCTCTCGGAGTACGCCCTCGAGAAGGGAGTTGGGATCGCCGTTGAAAACAGTTGGGGGCAACCGTATGCCGACATGCTGGATGGGATCATGACGGAGTGCAGCGATGAGCCCATCGG
>JALGSS010000872.1 GCA_029821745.1 Candidatus Zipacnadia bacterium | reverse complement strand
GTAGAACTCATCGTACAGCTTCAGCGTGAAGGGCGCCCACAGGGAGAGCTGCTGCAGCGTCTCGCCATGCTCCAGGCACCGGTACGGGACGTAGTCGTCGGTCTCCATAAACCACCGGGGCGGGAAGTGCAGCCAGGCGAAGATGTTGTACTCGATGCCGGCCTCATGGAGGAGTCGGGCATTGTTCCGGTAGAAGGCCCAGTCCCACTTGCCCTTCTCTTCCTCGATCCGGCACCACGCGAGGTAGTCGCACATCGCCTCGCAGCCGCAGCGGTGCAGCAGGTCGATCATCGCCTGATTGATCGCCCCGGTATTGCCCTCCTTGCCCGTGCCCCAGTACTGCATGAACCAACCGACGCTGGCGTTGCCCGAGTAGAAGCGGATCTTCGTGTCGCGGATGTCAGGCATCACCGGGTGTGCTCCGAAGGGCACGGCTGCGTCATCGCCGACACGCTCCAGGGCAACGGCGTCGAGGTAGGCATAGTAGCGATTGTCATGGGCGCGACGCCCCACGACGCCGACAGTCAGCGTGTGCTTGCCCGCACTAAGGCCCACGCGTGCGGCAGACATCCACGAGAAGACCTTCGATGGCCCCCACATCCCAAAGCGGGCCGCGGTGGCAACCGCAACCGGCTCTGCGCCGTCCACTGAGACCTGCAACGGAGATGCGACGTCAGGGCGGGTCGCGGCGATCCACACCACGAAGGTCCCGCCCTCCGGTAGATCGACGGCAAACCGCGCGTCGAAGGAGCCGCCCTCAGGATCGCCGTCCATCGCGCACATCAGGAAGCTACCCGAGTAGGTCTCGGCATAGTCTGGATTGTTGAGCACAGGCGCGCTCCAGTTGTGGTCCTCGCACGACTCACCCTCGATGAACCAGGCGAACTGGGCCGGTCGGGGCGGTTCGGCTCCAGAGCAGACGCAGAGAATCACCAGCAGCAGCACAAGCAACGTTGGCACACTCAAGGGAAGCATCGTGTCACCTCAAACGGGACGACGGGCACGGGCCCACAGTCGTGATGAGAGAGTGCAAGGAAGTAGTAGCTGCACGTTCGCCACGCCGTCGGCGAATGCCTGTCTGTTCGCGGAGAAAGTGCGCGAGGCGTGCCCCGGCACGCATCTGCCGGCGGGAGGTGCAAGGCACGCATAGCGGAAGATAACGCTGCTGCAGACCAACGTTGGCGCCATTCAGGAGGCCCTCATGTCCGACCGCCGACAGCTCACGATGCTGGGTTCCACTCCGTGGTCCCCCCGAGATGCTATCGCACCGCGCGTTTCGAGCGATGATCAGTCATTCACCGTCACCGCCAACGGATCCGAGGGATGCTACGGGGGCTGGGAACTGCGCTACCCGGTGCCCGATTCTCAGTACGTGAAGGTGCGCGTGAAAGCGCGCCCCAGCGGTCTTGCGAGGGGGCTGGACTCGATCCACGCTGCAATCACCTGGGACCGCGAGACGAACCCGAACCCGGAGTGGGAGCCCCTGCTGCCTGCGGGAGGAGACGGCGAGGAAGTCATCTACGAGGCCCGCGCTCAGCGCCGCGACACGGCCACCGGGCTCAGTGTTCGCCTCCTGATGGCCTGGTCGCGCTCGGGCGAGATCACCTGGTCGGCGCCTGAAGTCGCGCCGGCAGACGCGCCACCGGCCCGGCCGTGGCGCCTCGGGGCCATCGGCGGTCCTCTCCCCGAGGGCGAGCGCTCCGTTGCCGCGAATACGGAAGCCTATCTGGACATGTGCCGGGAAGCAGCCGCCGCCAAGATCGATCTCCTCTGCCTGCCCGAAGTCATGCTCACGACAGGTTTGCCATGCAATGAGACGACGCTTCCTGAGCAGGCGATCGAGATTCCCGGGCCCGAGATTGAGCCCTTCACCGCATTCGCCGGAGACAATGGTATGGCGCTGTGCTTCTCTGCGTGGGAGCGCAACGCGGAGCTGATCCACAACACGGCCATTCTCATCGGGAAGGATGGCGAACTTGTCGGGAAGTACCGCAAGGTCCACTTGGCGTCACCGTACGAAGTCTGGTGGGGCGTCACGCCCGGCTACGACTTCCCGGTCTACGCCCTGGGCAGCGCCCGCGTCGCCATGAACATCTGCATGGACTCCTCGGCGGCCGAATCTGCCCGCGTGCCCGCCGTGCAGGGCGCGGAAGTTCTCTGCTTGCCCATCATGGGCGATCACCGGGCGGTCGACCCCTGGGAGGTCGGGTCACACGCCTTCGATATTGACCGCTGGGCGGCGATCCATCGAGTCCGCGCGATGGACAACCAGCTATACATGGTGGTCTCCCGCAACCAGGGAACCGGGTCGGAGCCCTGGTCTCGTGTATGCTGATGTGGACCTCGCGGACGTGCCGCATACGTGGACCGGAGCCACATTCCGGGGTGTCGCGTGGTGGGAGCGGCGCGTTCCGGCATACGGGCCGCTGGTGGGCCGGGATGGTCCCTTGCCGATCAAGCCTGACTAACCGAATCACGGGGACAGACATGCGACGGACAGACTTCACTCGTCTCAGCCGACCCTTCCGCGCCGTGGCGCTCGTAGCAGCCTCCGTCGCACTGCTCGTGGGCATCGGGGGCGCGCAGGACAGGGCGCGGTCTGGTTTGGACGTCTCCACGGCCATCGTGCAGATGTCGGCGCGAGCCGAATACGCCGCCGCCCCACTGACGGTGGAGTGCTGGGCGAAGCTGGACAGCAAGCAGAGCTACAACATCCTCGTCGCCAACGAACTGAAGAAGTCCCCCACCCACTGGGAACTGTTCACCATGCCCGGGACGGGATTCCTGACTGCCTATGTCCCGGGCCGCCGGCCTGATCACCTGCGCTCTCAGGTCGATATCGTCGATGGTGTCTGGCATCTCGTGGGGATGGTGCTGGAAGCCGG
>JALGSS010000871.1 GCA_029821745.1 Candidatus Zipacnadia bacterium | reverse complement strand
TTCAAGGACTGGGATGGCGGAGAGAAGTGGTCGATGCTCGGCGAGGGCGTGGTGGATCATGTGGGCGCACTGAAGAAGCTTGACGAACTCGGATACGACGGCTGGGTCGTCTCGGAGAATGAATCGCGGCGTGAAGACTTGACGCCGAAGCAACAGCAGGGCGCGGACAGGGAGTGGCTGCGCGGGCAGGGATACTGATACCGGTCCGCTGGTCGCTATGACGCAGACACGGAGCCCCGGGAGTAGCCATCGCCCGGGGCTTCGTGCGTGGTCGTGCCGGGTTCAGTCGGAACCGTACTTGCGGGCCAACTCCAGCACCTGCATGTAGCGGTCGAAGGGCATGTCGGGGGGGATCGAGTGATCCGAGTGGTAGATGTACCCGCCGCCCTGCTTGGCGACGGTGATCTTCTCCGCCATGATCGCCTCCAACTCGGGCAGAGGCAGCCGCATCTCCTGGACACCGATGTTCCCCATGAAGGCCAGCCGGTCGCCGTAGCGAGGCTTCAACTCCCGTACATCCAGCCCCGCCGGGACCTCCAACGGCTGAACGCAGTCCACTCCGGCGTCCACGAGGTTCGGAAGCAGCGCGCTCATATCTCCGTCGCAGTGGAAGATCATGTCGACGTCATTCTCATGCAGGAAGTCGCACAGCCTGGTCAGCCCCGGCAGGCACAATTCCCTGTGCAGGCGCGGGGAGAACATCAGCGCGGTCTTGAAGGCGAGATCGGAGGCCATGAAGAACCCATCGACCGTCGCGCCCGCGTCACGCATTCCGGCATAGCCCTCGATCAGCAGGTCGATTTGCGCGTCGAACATCTCCCGCATCCACGCCGGGTCCTCCATGAGGGCGATGAGCGCCAGTTCGTGGCCCATCTTGCGCCACGTGGCCTCGAAGGCATCGTAGCAGTACGCGGCGATGTAGTCACCGGTGCGCTTCAGAGCGTCCAGGCCTGCCAGCTTGGCCTCCCAATCCTGATCGGGCGGCGTCCAGGCTGTCGTGAATGAGTAGAATCCCGTGAGCGCGAACCGGTCGGGATGCCAGTGCAGGCGGTCCTTGAGGCGGTCCCAGTCAGCGCGGGTGCTCACCGGAAACTCGAGCAGTTCCGCCGGCGCCGACACGTTCTTCGCGTACTTCGCAACGGTGCCGTATGCGTTGCGGCGGACCACGTACTCGTCAGTCTCCTCCAGAATCGTCTCCTCGAACCGGAAGGACGAATCGAAGTGGACCAGTCGCCACTCGAAGCCGAAGAACTCGTTGATGTCGGCCTCCGCCGGCAGATTCCCCTCCTCGCGCCAGTTGATCAGCGTCTTGTCCCAGAACGAGTCGCAGATCGGGACCCGGTCTGTGGGTTGTCGTCGGATGGCGGCGCGCATTCGGTCTCGGTTGGTCAGGCCGCCCACCTCCTGTGGGGTCGCATGGTGCCGGTACAGCACACTATTCGCAACAGCGGGCGCTTCGCCCTGCGTGGATGATGAGATCGTCCGGACGACGCTGCTGTAGTGGACAAGGGATTCCGGTGAGTGTCCCCGAACAAGGGGTGTGTGCTCCGCAATAGGCTTCCCCTGTGTTCAGGAGTGATGGCCGGTGAAACTGTCGACCCGCGCACCGATAGTCCTCGGCGACGCCGAAATGAAGCAAGTCTGGGAGGCGGCGCTGCGGGTGTGGGAGCGGGTCCCCCTGCGCGCCCAGGGGACGCCGGAGTTCAATGAGGCCCTCCAGGCTTTCGGCTGCGAGATTCGCGATGACCGGGTCACATTCCCCGCTGCCGTGCGCGAGAAGACTCTGGCGAGAATCGCCGAGGGTCGCGAACGCAATGGCGAGGGGCATCCCGCGGAGATTGCCCGCGACGATCTCACCTACGCCGCGTCGGGTCAGGCTCTCTACATGTGCGATGTCGAGGACGACCGTCTGCGCCCAGCGACCGAGCAGGACCTGGCCGATTGGTCGCGGCTCTGTGACCACTTCTACCCGCCGCTCGAGCGAGCACACCCTACTTTCATTCCGCAGGATGTGCCTCTCGGCGCGTGTGATGTGCATGCCTTCGCGACGATCATCCTCAACAGCTCGCGCCCGTGGCGCGTGTCGGTGTATACGGCGGAAATGCTGCCTTATTTCGTTGAGCTTCAGGCCCTCTGTGAGGGCGGCGTGGATGCAGTCAAGGCGGCTCCTGCCTTTGCGGCGAAGTGCTGGTATAACTCCCCGTTCATGATCACCCGGGAGAACATCGAGATCGGGATGAAGGCTCGCGAAGTGATCGGGCAGCCGTTCACGGTCTCGACCATGCCCGTCGCTGGGATCGCCACCCCGGCGACCATCGCCGGGGCGCTGGTCCACATCACTGCCGAAATCCTCGGCTGCAACGTCATCAGCCTGGCCCTCGACGACAGGCTCTGCGGGTACTGCGCAGGCGCACTGACTTTCGACATGCGCACGGGGATCCACACCCAGACGGGGCCGGATGTCCA
>JALGSS010000870.1 GCA_029821745.1 Candidatus Zipacnadia bacterium | reverse complement strand
GGCGGGCTTTGGTTCAGTATGAGGCCCCGGCGGCAATGAGGGGATCTCGCGTGCGCAGTCGGTGTCAACAGTCGACGATCTCCCAGGGGGCCGCGCCCTCGACGTAGGCTTGTTCGTCGAGGTAATTCTGCCACTTGAGGCCCTCACGCTTGAGGGCAGACCGCAAGTCCGAGAGCGCACCGCCCGCCAGGGACGCGTTCACGAGCGCCGTCCCCAGTTCGCGCCCGCCCCGGCTCAGGATGGTCTGCGCCGCGCCCCAGCGCGCCGAGCCGATCGACACGTCATGGGTGCCCGACTGCTGCAGACGGTGCTTGATTGCGTTGAGCCGCTTGCGCATCCGTGCCTGGGGCAGCAGCTCGACCGCTTCGAATGGCGTGTGCGGTTTCGGCACGAAGGGCGACACAGAGACCGACAGGAAAGCATCCGGGACGTCTTCGCGCAACCTGGATATCATCTCGGCGATGCCGAGGGCGTCTTCCTCGGTCTCTCCCGGTAGCCCCGCGATGAAGTACAGCTTGAAGCGCGTCAGCCCGGCGGTCAAGGCGAGCTCCAGTGCTTGCCTGACGTCTTCCTCGGTCATCGGCTTGCCGATCTGTCGCCGCAACTCGTCCGTACCCGCCTCGGGAGCCAGTGTGAGCATTTCCTGACCGGAGCGCCCGAGCGCCTGCAGGAGGTCTTCCGTCACGCTCTCAGCGCGCACCGAAGAGACCGACACGTTCGCCCCTCGCTCCAGCAGGCCGTCGAAGTGCCGACCAGGCCGACGCGATCCGTGTGAGGCAGAGCTTGATCGATCCGCTCCAGCAGCATCTGCGGCGGACGCGCTCGGAAGGGATGGTAGATGCCGCGGGCGAGGCAGAACTTACACGTGCGCCGGCATCCTCGGCTGATCTCGATGAGGAAGCGATTGGCGAAAGTGGTATGCGGGGTGATGATTGCGCTCTCGGTGCTGAACGCGCTGACGTCCTCGGCGAACAATCGCCGCACGCGGGTCCTCTCGTCGGCACGCTCCGGGGCATGTTCAGGCAGATGGGGGAGATAGACCCCAGCCCGGCCCGTGGCGCCGTCCGCGGGCACCGACAGTGCGCGTAGTCCCTCCTCGACTTCCTCCCGCGACGCCGCATCCCGCAGGAGCGCTGCCAGCGGATCGAGCAAGGGCTCGATCTCGCCAATCCAGCAGGCGTCGACCAGATCGGCCAGGGGCTCGGGATTGCACGTGACCGCGGGCCCGCCGGCGATGACCATCGGGTGGATTTCCGTGCGCTCGGACCGCAGCGGCGGCACGCCGCCGGCTTCCAGCATCGCGGGTAGGTTGAGCCAGTCCAACTCGAAGGACGAGGTGACGAGGACGAAATCGAAGCCGCCCAGCAGTGTCCCCGTCTCGAAAGAACGGACCGTGCCGAAGGGCCGCTCGGGCGGTCTGAAGCAGCGTTCGCAGGTCACCCCGCGCACGCTGAGGGCTGAGTAGAGGGTCTGGACCGACAAGCTCGACATGCCGGCCTCGTAGGAGTTCGGGAACACAAGCACGCAGCGCCCATGGTCGCGCGATGGGCCGCCCGTGATGTGCGTCTCGTCATGCAGATAATCTGGGACGTCCGACCTGGCCACGATGGCATGCGCTCCCTGTCTTCGACTCGGACAGAGGCTACACGGAAGCCGAGGCATATGCAAGGGCCGCCGTGGGCGGACGTCACGGCTGCCAAGCCCTGCCGGTGGAAATACTGCGCGGAACCCTGTATCATAGCCGGAGCGTTACCCGACTGATGGAGGCAACACCAATGGCTCTCTATGCCGGCGCTGCGAAGACTGTCATCACCCCCCATGTGGGCTGCTGGATGGATGGGAATGTTCGCGAGGAGGGCAGCAAGGGCGTTCACGACGACTTGTATGCCCGGGCCCTTGTGCTCAGAAGTGATTCCGGCGCGACCTGCGCGATTGTGGCCCTGGATGTCTGCGGGTTCCGCCGGCCCATCGCCGAGAAGATCCGCGCCACTGCCGCTGAGCTGACGGGGATCGCTCCCGAGGACATCATGACTGCGGCCACCCATACGCACGCGGGCCCGGCGTTCCTCGGCATCCTTGGCGAGGAGGCCGACGAACTGCTCCAGTCCGTCACTGCTCGCACGGCCGCCGGGGCCGTGAAGATGGCCTTCGACCAATTGCGTCCCGCGAGAATCGCCTGGGGAAGAGGCCGCGCGGACGTGCCCGTCAACAATCGGCGCCTGCGGACCCGCGACGGCGAGACCCACATGAACTGGGAGGGCCTGGACCCGGATGACGTCGCCGAAGTTCTCGGGCCCGACGACCCTGAGGTTCTCGCGCTGAAGATCGACGACGAGGACGGCAGCCCGATCGCCTCGGTGCTGAACTACGCGCTGCACCCGGCGATTCTCGCCGGCGATAACTGGCTCATGTCCGCCGACTGGCCCGGCTACGCTCTCGGTCTTGTTGAGCGAGAGCGTGGCGGCGTTGGCGTCTTCCTGCAGGGAGCGCCCGGCAACATCAACCACATCGACTACACGAGGCCTCAGCAGCAGCGCGGCTTCTACGAGGCCCGACGCCTCGGCACCATCGTCGGCGCAGCGGGTCTCATGGCGCTGTTCGGGGCCGATGACCTGTGCGACGACGCGGCGCTCGGGATCGCGTCGACGGTGAAGCAGATCCCCGGCCGGCGTTTCAGTGAGCAGCAGGTTGCCCGGGCGCAAGAGATTGTGGCCGCCGCTGAGGGCCCGATCAAGGCTCAGGTGGATGGGGTGCCCGAGGCATTGTTCGCTCAGGAGCTTCTCGGACTCGCTGCCCGCGGGGAGTACTCAGAGGACTGTGAGGTCCAGGCGCTGCGTGTCGGCGATGGCGCCCTGGTCTCGGCACCCTTCGAGTTGTTCGTCGAGTACCAGCTCGCGCTCAAGAAGCGCTCGCCCTTGGCGTTCACCGGCTTCGTCGGCTATGCGAACGACTACCAGGGCTACGTGCCGACTCCGATCGCCTTCGAGCAGGGCGGATACGAGCCGACGCCCTCGGGTTGGAGCAAACTCGCGCCCGAAGCCGGTGACATGACCGTTGATGCGGGGCTGGACTTGCTGGCCCAATTGGTGGGGGACAACTGACGAGCCGGTAGCCACGGACGGCGCACCCTCCGGATGATGTCGAGATGCCCGGGAGGCGGGATGAAACGACTGCACGTCGCCAGGACCCGTGGGGAACGGCGGTCCATCTGGTCCAGGCCCCTCGCGAAGTGGGTAGGCCTCGTGACGCTGGTGGTCCTCGGCGGTTTCATCGCGTGGCTGTGGCTCAGCGTTCGGATCGGCGTGGTTATCTCAGACTCAATGACGGACACATTCCAGCGGGGCGACACGTACGTGATCCGCACGGATGCCTACCGGAAAGAGCCGCCCCAGCGCGGCGACATCGTG
>JALGSS010000066.1 GCA_029821745.1 Candidatus Zipacnadia bacterium | reverse complement strand
GCAATTAGAGCCGGGCTTAGCCATCGGCATCACTCCCCGTGTGCTTGGCTCTAAGGATACCATGCCAGGATCACTTTGAGGAGGGGCGAAAACGAAAAACAGCGGCGTCACACAAACCGTGACACCCCACGGCCATGGGTTTGCTGGGACGTTTCAGAGGTTCCGTGGGGCCCATGTAGCGCGTCGGTCACGACGCGCTGTGACACCCCACGGCCATGGGTTTGTTGGGACGTTTCAGAGGTTCCGTGGGGCCCATGTAGCGCGTCGGTCACGACGCGCTGTGACACCCCACGGCCATGGGCTTGTTGGTTTCTCAGCACAAGCCAAGGGGCTGTGATGGGTGAGTCATGCCTGGAGTTCCGTCGGGCCCATGTAGCGCGTCGGTCACGACGCGCTGTGACACCCCACGGCCATGGGCTATTGGTTTCTCAGCACAAGCCAAGGGGCTGTGATGGGTGAGCCACAACAATGGAGGTGGTCGGGTGACGCAAGCTGTCGGTGGCAATTCGTTCCAACTTGAGATTCCCTTGTGTAAGACGTGGGAGGATGAGAACGGCGACCTGTTGTTCGAGGGGGTCGCGTCCTCCACTGCGCTGGACAGGCAGAAGGAGCGCATGAGTAAGCAGGCCATCGAAGCGATGAGCCAGTATCGCGGGATTGACTTGCTGCCGAGTCACGATGCGGGTGCGCTGCGAGAGTTGGGCACGGTGGATCAGTGCTGGGCCGACAACGACCGGTTCGAGGTGCGCGGCCGGCTGGACAAGTCGGTTCCGGAGGCCTGGCGGCTGTACGAACGGGCGAAGTCGGGGAGACAGTACGGCTTGAGCGTGGGTGGCCGGGTTCTGAAGGCGCACTGGGAGTTCGACGATGAGGCGGCGGACAGGATCCGCGTGCTTGACGACGTTGTGCTGGACCACATCGCGCTGTGCCGGCCGGGGCAGGCTGCTAATCCGGAGACGTATCTGGGTGTGATGTCGAAGGCGGCGGATGCGGTCGCACCGTGGCCAACCGAGACTGAGGATGCGGAGGCCGATCCTGTGCTCGAGGCCGATGAGGAAGCGGCGCGGGATACGGAGATGGACACGGCGGTGAGCGTGAGCAGTGGAGTGGGCCGCATCACCCGTGTACTGGCGGATGTGTGCCGGTTGTTGTGGCCGCTGTGTCACTCCGAGGGAGTGACGAAAGGCGGGACGGAGGTGGATGAAGACCCGATCGCTGACATTTCGGCCGATGTTGATCTGCTGCGTAAGCAGCTCGATGGGGTCGAGCAGGAGCTTGAGGAGCTATCCAAGAGCTTTGACGCCCAGAGGGGCGGACAGGCGACCGATGAACTCGGACCCATCGCGGCGACGGGGGCCGAGCATGACGTGAACGACGCAGAAGAGCTGTGTGGTGGACGGCAGAGCATTGATGGGCAAGAGCGACGTGCAGGCGATGGCGCCAAACTCTGGAAGGGGGTACTCTAATTTGAGTACAGACGAGCTGTTGCAGAAGGCGATTGACACGACGGACCTGGCGGCAGGCGGCATCCTGACGACGGGCCAGGCGGACCGGTTCATCGATCTGGTGAGTGACCAGTCGGTGATGCTGGGCGAGGCCCGCGTGGTGAAGATGCGGTCGGCAGTGACTGAGCTAGACAAGATCGCGACAACCGGACGTGTGAGTAAGCTCAAGACCGAGGGTACTGCGCCGGCGGCTCTGAGCGAGCCGGCGTTCTCGAAGGTTACGTTGACGGCGACGGACATCATCACGCCTTTCGAGATCACCTTCGAGGCGCTCGAGGACAGCATCGAGGGCGGCAATCTGGAGAACACAGTCATCTCCGCGATGGCCAAGCAGACGGCGACGGACATCGAGGAGTTGGCGGTTCAGGGCGACACCGGTTCGGCTGATGCGTTCCTGGCGGGGCTGAACGGCTGGCGCGTTCTGGCCGACGACGGGCACGAGGTCGACGTTGAGGGCGACACGCTGAGTAAGTCGGTGCTTTCGGTGATGTACAAGCAGTTGCCGGACAAGTACAAGCGGAACCAAGGGGACCTGAGGTTCTTCTGTGCTCCGGCGTGCGTGCAGGACTGGCATGACACCTTCACCGATCGGGCGACCCCGGCCGGCGACGACGCTA
Organism: Candidatus Zipacnadia bacterium; assembly: GCA_029821745.1. Classification (GTDB taxonomy): domain Bacteria; phylum Armatimonadota; class Zipacnadia; order Zipacnadales; family JABUFB01; genus JALGSS01. The sequence goes on along the minus strand of JALGSS010000066.1, from coordinate 10,526 downwards.
TTCGCGTTGCGCAGGCTCCGCCGTACATGGGGGTTCCTGTGGTGTCCGTTCCGGTGATCCCGACGGATCTTGACGGGATCAACGACCACGTGGGGAGCAACCTGTCCTACGGGTTCCTGACTCCGCGTGAGAACTTGGTGTTCGGTATCCACCGCGAGATCCGCGTGGACAAGGACCGGGACATTCTGCGTGGGGTGAACATCTACGCGATCACGACTCGCGTGGCGATCGAGTTCGAAGACGACGATGCGGTTGTGCTGGTGGTAAACTTGGGCCAGAGCGCCTGAGTCGAGTTGTGAGTGAGATCGCCGGATGCACGGCGCCTGACCTATCGCGCGTCGTGCGTCCGGACCCTTCATCCAGATGAAAGGTGTGGGTACCATTGCCGCGGAGACAGTTTCTTTGGATAGACACCCGAGGGGCTGACAGCTACTTCCTGGGGGCCGATAACCTTGAGGCAAGCGCGGGTGACAAGGGCACTCTCGCGATATGGCAATGGGCCTTCGGTGACTTCGGAAACAACGATCTGTTCTGGCGCTATGAGATCGACGCGAACAACTATATGCGCCAGTGGCGAGGCCGGACGTTCCGCGTGTGCTCGGCGGGCGTACAGTCGGAGGTCTCGGTGACGAATGCGACATACACGATTGGGTGGGAGCATCTCGTCTACACGTGGGATTTCTCAGTTCCGGGGGCAGGTCAGATGCACCTGTACTGGAACGGCAATCCCGGGGGGACGGCGATCACGGATGCGAACGCACCCGTCGGGAGCCCTGGTAAGCTCTCGCTGGGGCCGTTTGCGGATACAGACACGTGGGGTCCTGCGCAGATCTATTCGCTCGGCGTGTGGAACGACGTGATGACGGCCGAACAGGTCGCGGCTGTGTACGAGCAGGGGAATAGGTGGCGCCCGACTGAGAGCGACGGCAACGGCTCGATGCTGCTGCGTGCGTCCTTCGACGGACAGTACGACGCGGACGTCGCCGCTGGGGACCCGACGTTCCATGCGGACGGGGCGGCCGATCGGTACTGCTTGATCGATGATGGCGCCCGGGAGCAGGGCCTGCGGAAGTTCCTGATCGGGACCCCGAGGCACGATCTCAGTGAGCACGACCGTGTGCCGCTTGGCGCGGTGTGTCCGCTGACGCGGAGCCTGGAGCGAGCGCCGTTCGTTGTGGACACGAATTATGCGAACTACGGCGAGCTGGAGGTTCTGGCCGGATACACTCAGGAGCGCCGAGTGGGTGGGAGCTACGCGAAGGGCCCGGTGTTCGAGGCGTCGTGCGTGCCTGGATCGAGCACCTACAGGCAGCGGGTACACATCCCCAACGATGGGGCGCCGGCAGGTCGGGCCATCCGTCTGGGTCCCATCGACTATGTTCATTACCCGACGAAGGCGGAGAACGTTTACGACGAGTGGGGCAGTGGTCGACGGTTCACGGTCGTCGATGATCCGGGCAATACGGGGGGACAGTTCAAGACTGATCTGGACGAGCGGTATGTGACGGACGAATGGGCCGGCGCGGACGTGACAGTGCTGACGGGCAACTGCGCGGGTCGGCGACTGAAGGTCACGGGCTATGACAGCGTGACGAAGGTGCTGAGTCTGGAGAGCGCTCTGCCGGCTTCGCCAGCGGCGGGCAGTCTTGCGGTGGTGGATCACCGGGCGCGTCTGCGGGGATGCCGGTCGTGGGGGTCGACGGACCACGGCAAGCCGCTGCCGCAGGTGAACATGGATGCGTGGCTGTGGGAGTTCCACGGCGATGGGCGGCTGTTCACGGAGCTTGAGTGGCAATACTTCGAGCCTAACAGCGGCGACTTGCTGACACCCAATTTCCTGCGCTACAACCGAGGGCGCACCGTTTTCATGGACGGTGCTCAGCATAGCAACTACGAGTACAGCGGATGCTACGGCAAGCCGAGCAAGTACGAGGACAACACCCTTGCGTGCAAGATACTGATCGAGAGCATCGAGCTGGAAACGGCGGGTAGCTACCAGTTGATCCGGCGGCGAGGGGATGGTGGCGGGCCGGATCTGGCGGACAACTTCATGGTGCGCCGACCGGGGGGCCAGAGTACGAAGGTATGGCGGTCGCTGAACGTGACGCGATCGATCTCGAAGCCGACGAAATGTCCCTCGCCCGCCGACGCGAAGGCTGATCTGCAGGCTGCGGGTACGTGGCGCCAGAGCATCCAAGGCACGCCGGTGCCCATTCAGGACCACGACGCTGAGGACTCGGTGATCGCGCTGGTGGTTGGCACCGATTCCGAGGGCGTGACCCGGTTGGGCTATGTCGAGGGCGTGTGGGACGAGGGCACGGGGCGGATTTCGTGGGACGACGAGGCGCCGCCCGCCGGGCGAAGCAACCCGTTCATGCTGCTGTCAGAGTTACGGCCGACGCGAGAGGCGGACGGGCAATACGAGCAGAGCACGCCGAACGCGGTACTGCAGACGGATGACGGCAAGTGGTCCCTGGTCTACGAGGCGCAGACCTCGCATCCGGACCACTTCATGGCGTACTTGCTGTCCGGGGCCGAGGACCGATGGTCATTTGGCGCCGAACAGCACTGGTGGCCAGGCAACCCGATCACGCCGATCGTGGGTGGCCCGGACGTACTGGCGCCCGACGGCAACGGGTACGGTGTATGGGGGAACCGAGACGCAAGCTGGAAGGTCGTGGAGAACCCGTACACGGAGGACGCAAGCCGCCGGTACATGGGCTTCGCTCGCGGGAAGTCGATCGGGCACCGCGCGGACAAGTATGCGATGGACCTGCGACCTCTGACAGGCGTTCGGGGCGCGGATCTGCGGTCGATGACCCCTCTGCCGCATGGGAACTGCGTGTCGCCACTGGTTGGCCCGCAGGTGCACATCATGGAGGTGGGGGTGCTCGGACAGTCGGACTGCATCGGCCTGTATACGGACACCGCTGTGGGGTTCACGTCAGGCGTCTACAGCTACGTGAGCGAGGACGGCATCCACTTCCAGTTGTTTGCCGACCATACGGACTGGCTTCCCCAGGGACAGTTGCCGGGAGAACCCACGCGGCTGTCACCAGGCCGCCCCTTCCGTCTGGGCGACAAGAGGATCTACTACTACTCGGCTCAGTCCTTTGTGAACTTCGGTTGGATGCGCCTGGATGGAGAAGCCTGGTACGAGTTGTCGGATGGGGAGACAGAAGGCTTCCTCGAGACATGCATCGTTGAGATGCCCGCCGAGGGTTGGGGGCGCCTTCTCCTGAACCTGGCACCGAACGACGGCGAATGCCGGGTGGCAGTTATCGATGCGGAAACCGAGGAGGCCATCCCGGGCTTTGCGGCATCGGACATGGACGCGGTCTGGGATTCAGTGGCTGGAACGGTGACGTGGAACGGTGTGGGGCTCGACTCAGTGCCGGCTACGAGCATACGGTTCGGGTTCAGTCTGTCGGTGGCTGATGCCGCCGATGCGAGCCCACAGGTGTATGCCTGGCGGGTGGCATCGCCGGAGGAAGTCTTGCCGCCGAGCGCGACCGACCTGAAGGTGGAGGGTGATGTCAGACCTACCAACGTCAGCGACCCGACACCCGAGTTCACCTGGTCGTACTCCGATGCAAGCGGGCTTGAACAGACAGCCTACCAACTGCTGCTGGCCTCCAGCAAGGAGGACCTCGATGCTAACATCGGGGATCTGTGGGACACGGGCGTGGTTGAGAGCAGCGAGACTCAGGCGACGTTCGAAGGCGCGCAACTAGCTGCGAACACGGTGCATTTCTGGAAGGTGCGAGTGCGGAACGCGCAGGGAGTGTGGTCCGAGGAATGGTAGCTGAGAGTGTCTTTGTCACCGGAGCGTTCGACACGTACTGCACTGTCGACGACGTGTACCGGCTGATGAGCGGGTATGATCTGACGCCACTGGGGACGACGGACGAGGTGGAGGCTCACATTCGCGACCTGCTGACGCCAAGCCGCGTCGCGTTGGATGCGGAAGCAGGTCGGGATTTCCTGTTTCACGCGGACGACGAGGTCATCTGCGATGGGACAGAAACCGACAGACTGGCGCTGTCTGTACTTGGCGTCACGCCGCTGATCACAGTGGCGTGCGTGTGGGTTGATGACAAACAGCTCGCGGCGACTGAGTACGTGGTGTATGCGAGCGCTGGGATCGTGCGCCTGAAGCCCGGGAGTTCCGTGGGTGGGAGCTTCCCGGCGGGAGTGCAGAATGTCAAGGTGCAGTTGGACTGGGGTTATGAGACGGCGCCAGGTGAGATTTCCCTAGCGCAGGCGAAGCTGATCGGCGCGCAGCTTGCGGCAGAGCTTGCGGGGGATCGCGGATCGATCCAGCACCTGAGTTTGGGCGACTACGCGGTCACCTATGACGCCGGCGGGGAGCATGCCCGGGTCATCGAGCGCTGGGTCGAGGACGCGCGCCGGGCGGCAAGGATGCACAGGAGCGTGCGTTTGGCGGTGGTGTAGGCGACGGCAGACCTACCCCCCGCCCCTTCCTGGGAGGAAGGGGGAAAGGCGACCTACCCCCGGCCCCTTCCTGGGAGGAAGGGGAGAACGACAACGGCAGACCTACCCCCGCCCCTTCCTGGGAGGAAGGGGAGAAGGGCAACGGCAGACCTACCCCCGGCCCCTTCCTGCGAGGAATGGGAGAAGGGCAACGGCAGACCTACCCCCGGCCCCTTCCTGCGAGGATGCAGAAGAGGGCGGGACGCGTATAGCTGTCGCGCGCGGCGTGCGCTCCTACAAGGTGATCCTCGTGAGATGGTTGCGCAGGGGGTAGCGTGACGCCCGTTCTGCAGGGATAAGCGGCGCCGCTCTGACACCCCAGATGACAGACTCTGCACTACCAAGGGCTCTCGCGTCCGCTCTCAGAGTGGACCAGCGAGGGCCCCTTCTCATTCCCATTGGAGGCGGTGGATCATGACCGATGGATGCTTCGTAGCGCTTCTGCGTGACGTGGTGTGTGTGCGCAAGCCGCGCGTCGTGCTCTCGAGCACCGGGAGCCCGCAGACGCCTGTATACGCGCTTGAGGCTGAGGATGTGCCATGCTGCCTCCAGCCGGCCGGCAGCAAGACGCGCGATACGTTGATCGGGGAGATCGAGGGCGCCACGCATGTGGCGTACCTGGAGCCGCTTGATGTGTCGGTGGGCGATTTGGTGGTCGAGCGCGTGCTGGCGGATGTGCTGACTGAGCCAGTGAGCGCGGGCGATGTGTCGCTGGCCGTGGCGGTCCCCGAGGGGTTCTCGCGGGGAGACAGGCTGGAGATTGGTGATGGGGTGGACTCCGAACTCGGGATGGCGGGAACGGTCTCGGAGGACGGGATCGCGCTGTGTGAGCCTTTAACCGCCGGGCACGATGAGGACGAGGGCGTCTACAGCGTGGCGGCGTACGAGGTCGTCGGCGTTCGGGATGAGGCGGGATGCGGGCACCATCTCCGCGCGGACTTGAAGCTGCTCAGAAGCTGAGGACGAGGCATAGAGCGTGACCACGCCGGCTGCACAGGAGGGGCGCGATGAGCGTTGCGATGTATCACCACGCTGAGATTCTGGACGCGATCAGCGGGATCTGCAGCGGGACGATTCGACTAAGTGAGGACACGAGCGGCGACACCATCGTCCACGTGGGCAGCAACCGGCTGTTCTCGGTGGGGGACAGTGTTGAGCTTGTTGACGACGCGTCGGTGCCTGAAGCCCATACGGTGGCGGGTCTGGAGGGTCTGACGCAGGTGATCCTCGACGGCCCTATAGGCGGGACGTACTCCACCGCAAGCAACGCACGGATTCGGCTTACGAGCGCTGACCTGCCGGCGCTGGCGTGGGTCGGACGAGGCACGCCGAAGATCGGCCCACAGCCTCCGGGGGTGAACTTCCCGTGCGCCATCGTCGCGCCAACGCGGATCGCGCAGCCGTTGACGGGAGGCACGAATCGCACGTTCGACCAGGACTACTGGACGAGCGTGTACTACGTGCGCCCGCCGACAGCGGGGGAGGACGAGGAAGGCGAACTGCTGGCTGAAGTGGGACGACTGTTCAACCTGCTCATGACAGATCCGTACCTGGGCGGAGCGTGCTGGTACTCGCAGGTGACAAAGGTTGACTATGACGTGGCTCCCGAGGCGGAACTGAGAGATCAAGGGTTCCCCGTGCGGGTGGTGCGGCTCGATGTCGTTGCGCGCCGCTGCGAGCTGGGCCCGTCGGTGTAGCGCAGACTCCAGAACGAACATTCTTCATGTCTGAAGAGGGTGGTGTATCGATGGCCGTCGCACTTTCGCTGGAAGGCAGCTTCGGGTTCGGACTGCAGAGCGTCAAGGGCACGTTCGTGTCCCCGGCAGTCTGGCTTCCGCTCATCGCGAACGGGGATTACCCCGTGGATACGGTGGAGTGGAAGAAGAACTACGTGGTGCTCGACATGGCCGATGGCAAGGAGTACCAGAGCAACTACTACTCGGCGGGTGAGTGGGCTGAGGGCAGCCTGCGGTGCCCGCTGATCCCGGGCAGCATCAGTGGGCTGTTCTCGTGGATCCAGGATCGGGACGGGGACAACCAAGGCACGTGGGCGTCGGCTCTCATCGACTGCGTCAACGAGATCAAGAAGCTGACGGATGTGAAGGTGCGGAAGGCGACCTTCGACTTCGTGAAGGGCGAGCCGGTCACGTGCGCCCTGGAGGTCTGCGGCCTGAGCATGGAGAGCGGAACGGTGGCAACGCCGACTATGCCGGTCGCCGCGCCGTACATCTTCCGTGAAGTCAGCGTGCAGATCGCGTCGGGCGGGCAGGCCCTGGCGCAGGATGTCAACTGCGAGCGCATCCGCCTGGAGTTGGACAATGTCGTCGAGGACCCGGCGGATGGCCTGAGGCTGACTGAGAGCGGGCATCCAGAGGAACTGTACAACCTGGCCGGAGTGCGGTGCAGCGGGTCGCTGTCACGGGACTTCGTGGACAACGCGATCTACCAGGACTTCGCCAACGGGCAGGAAGCGTCGATCCTGCTGACGCTGGAGCGCGACGCGACCACGGCGACGATCTCGCTGCCTCGGGTGCTGTACGCGGGTAGCGATCTTGGTCTGCCTGGTTCGCACTCGAAGCGGATCATCGAGACGGTGGACATCGTGGCGCTCGGGAGCGCAGACGGCGTCACCGCGCCTGTGGTGTTGGCGTGAGCGAGGGCCCATGTGCAGGCGGCTGTGAGTCCGGTGAGATCGCGGACGATGCCCAGTGGATCATTGCCGCCGCTCAGCCGGGAGCGTGTGTGCGCTTCAGTGCGCCTGCAGACGCTCCCGACTGCGGTAGCGACGTGTGGGTCGAGGTGCGAGCGCTGACCTACCGCGAGGCCCTGGAGAGAGAGAGTCTGGGCGTTGTGGAGGACTATGAGCTCGACGAGAACGGCCGGGCGCTGTGCGTCTCGCGACGATATGACCTGTGGGCGATGGCCGCGTACGACCTAGAGCGGAGTCTGGTGGACTTCTGTCTCCCCGAGTGGCAGGCGGACGGCACGGTGGTGATGCGGCGCAAGGGTGATGGCGGGATTGACGGCGACCTGGCTGCGCTTGAGACGATGCCGCCGGCCTTGGCGGAGTGGGTTCAGGGGTGCATCGACCGCGTGAACCTGAGGCATTTCGCCGGGCAGAGCGCGCTTGCAGAGGCAAAAAAAAACTGCGAGGACTCGAAGGCGACGGAGGCCTGACAGGCCGGTCGCTTCTTGACGTGGTGACAGTTGAGAGCACGCCGCCGGGCACCCGGGCGCTACATGAGGGGAAGGACTTCGGCACTCAGGATGAGCTGGCGCCACTGGTGGGTCAGCCGACTCGGTGGTTGCTGTCGGCTCTGGCGGCGCGACTGGTGCTTGTGGCGCTTGCTGATGGACGATGGCAGCAGGCGACCGGGAAGACTGCCGGAGGTGGCGAATGCGGGGACCTGCCGGCGTGGCGCGTGTCTCTGTGGCAGGAACTGTGGCGGTAGAGAGCGGAGTGCGCCAGCGAATGTGGGGGCTACGGTGGTTCGCGAGGGTGATCGACCAGGCACCACTGCTGAGCACGCTGGCCGGCTGTGCCGGGGTCGGATTCAGGCGTGGGAGGACGGAGCCTGGGGAGCAATCGACGACAAGAGCCTTCGGCTTGGCGCCTGGTGAGACGGACACTCGCGACGTGTGGCCGGTGGAAACCCAAGAGGCGTCAAGGGAGAGGCCCCAGGGACGGCGGGATCTGCCATCGCGGGACCGGGCCGTCAGGGGAAGCTCCGACGCGACGCTACCCGTCAGGATGGAGTCGACGGGCGGTGTCGGCGAGGGATCAGCGAGGACGCGGGAGCGGCGGTCGCCGCCGCGCGGCGGAGCTGCACACATCCGCGACGCCGACGAGGGGCGAGGCAGAGCGGCGAGCGCAGCCGGGGCTTCGCGGCGCAGGATCGCGGCCAGCACCCGATGGGCATCGGGAGCTCTTCCCGGGCGGAGTGCGGGAGGTGGTTTCGGGCAGGCGGGCACTGGACCCCGGAGAGCGCGAAAGGCGCAAGGCCATCGCGCGGCGCGGACGCCGGACGCACGAACGCCGAGGGCTCGCGCAGATGGCGTCGGGGAGGCGGGGAGTCTTGGGGACGAGACCACCACGCATGATGCCGGGGTTGGTAGCGACAGAACCAGTCGCGGGGGGCGCTTCCAGCGGGTGAGCCCGTGGCTGCGTCGGCACCTGGATGATGGAGAAACCGGCGATGGGCGAAGCCTAGGGGATCTGGCGAGAGACATTCGTCGGCTACGGCTGGAACTTGCACGTTAGCCGGCGGCGGCACTCGATCTCGTGAGGAAGGATGCGCATGCAGACGCAGTTTGCTCTGGGAGACAAGACGACCCTCGGCGGGAAGCTCGGAGTCATCGTCGACGGCACGTGCGCAACGGCCACGGGGGAGTTTGAGTTCTCGACCGCAGGCGGGTCGGTTCAGGGAACCGTTCTGAAGGCGCAAGACCCGGATGTGGTCTTGGTCAGCGCGCAGGTCTGGCTTGTGGAGGAGATGGAGGAGGAGCAGCCTGCAGGGCGCTATGCGGTGATGGTTGATGATCCGTACTGGGGGCTTCGCATTCAGGCTGCTGCGTTCGCGGAGGCGCCCATCGACGAGATTCTTGTGATGGGATACCGACTAGTTGGGCGGGTCCTGGAGAACGGGACGCCGATCGCGGGCGCCAACGTGAGCTTTGAGGTCACGCTGACGACGGACGAGGACGGGGACGTGCTCCTGTGGGACAGCGAGGAGTACAACGAGCTCGTGTACTCGGCGACTCTGAACACGTGGGTCGAGGGCCCCAGCATCGTGAGTGCGGTGCGCACTGATGTGGCCGGCGAGTGGGAGACGATCGTGCCGAAGGGGCACGGGGCCATCTACCAACGGGCCACTGACCGGCGAGATGAGAGCTCTGAGACGGCGAGTAGACCTCTGAGCCGATGCGTGTCGAAGATCAATGCCGTGTATCGGGGCGAGAAGGCGGAGGCGCTGGAAGGCAGCGTCGCCGTGATCGACCGGAAGAGCTGCACGCTGCGGGTGACTGGAACGCCTGGAGCGTGGGTGACGGTCAGCACGATGGACGACGTTGGGCAGGCGCACTTGGTGCCACCTTCGGGTGAGGTGGTGATCAACGGGTTGCCACGCTGCGAGCACTCAGTGGTTCAGTATAAGAGGTCGACAGGCGGGAGTTGGGACAGCACGTGGGGATGCGCTCGGCAGAACGCGACGCTTGTCCCAGGGGCGACGACCGACATCGACATGGGGCCGATGGAGGAGTACCCGCTGAGTGCTGACCGGGTGTCCGGACGCGTGTATGAGCGGATGGGCGTGCCGGCGTCGGGCGTGGACATCGTTGCGATTGATCTGGAGACCTATGAGATCGTGGGGACTGTGGCGACGACGGACGGATCGGGGTTGTGGTCCGCCGATGTGCCGGTTGAGGGATTCGGCGGCGAGCTGTTCATCCACGATGCGACGTGGGGCAGCGTGCCTGTGCTGGGCTCGACGTATTCCGACATTGTGCTTGGGGCAAGAGTGTACTCGTCGTGGCTGGATGCGTTCCGGCCGGAAGCGTGGCGCAAGGGGGACTTCGGGCACAAGAACTTCCCTTATGTCCCGGACGGCCTGTGGCTGGAAGATGCCGGCACGAGTGAGGAGTTCGAGATCGAGGAAGCGCTGTATGGTGGCTGGCAGACCATCGAGGCCCTGCCGAAGTACGCCCACGTGGCGGACACGAGCGCGTTGATCAACGGCGGGCCTGTCCTGCGGCTTTACAACATCGTGGACCCGTGGGGGATCATCGAGGCGGATGTGCAACTGGGCACGCAACCGTTCGAGGCGTGGGAGACACCGACGGGGATGTTCCGGGCGTCCGGGTACTATCCTGAAGCGAAGCACCTGATCGGCGGGAAGATCCACGGGAATGTGCTGGATCACAGTAACACGGCGATCGACGCGGACCACCCAGAGGCGGGGCGATTCGGGCTGGAGTTTGGTGAAGAACTGGCGCACGTGGAGATGCGGTCCGGCGCGAACGGGGAGTTGTGTGAC
>JALGSS010000869.1 GCA_029821745.1 Candidatus Zipacnadia bacterium | reverse complement strand
GCCCGCACCCCAGACCCGCGAGCAGTTGACCTGAACGATGATTCCCTTCTCGCGGCACACCGACAGCAGGCGGTCCGCATCGCGCAGTGTCTCGGCCACGGGCTTGTCAATGAATAGGGCCTTCGGGCCGTGAGCCGCCGCGGCAAGCCCCGCGTCGGTTCGCGTGGACGTCTGGGTCGCGATGCTCACGATGTCCGGCCGGCAGGTCGCCATCATTTCGTCGACGTCAGTGAATGCGGCCGACGTCCCCCAGCGCTCCTGGAAGGCCGCCGCTTTCTCGGGGTCCGCGTCGCACCCCGCGACCAGATCAGTGTCCGGGTGCTCCGCGTAACGGGCGGCATGGGAATACGGCAGGTCAATAGGCGCCCAGCGATCGATCTCGTCGTCGATGGTGCTGCCGATACGCCCGCAACCGATGACTGCGGCTGTGTATCTGGGCACGTCACCGCCTCCTGCTGTCGATATCCCAGAGCTCCATTCACGGCAACTGGCTTACTGTGGTTGTGTTGAAAAACGCGAACTATCCGAGGGGTGCCGATGCCGCACAATCGGCGGGGCCCCACGAAGGCGCTCGCGATGGCTGCACGGCCTGCGGGGCCCCGGTCACTGTACGACGTGACCACCCCGCAGCTAGCGAGAGTTGCCGATGCCGCACAATCGGCGGGACCCCACCAACGCGCTCGCGATGGCTGCACGGCCCCGCGGGGCGCTCGCCATAGGGACCGGGTACCGGCCTGGCTACCCCGCAGCCGGCGCAGCGAGTCGTTCAAGACAGCCCTGTCAACGGCCCTACGGGTTCACAGTCAGGATCGCTGCCGCGCCGCCGTCTGCTGCGGACCGGTCCACTCGCCACTCCCTGTCCTCAATGGCGATCAGGTCTTTCCGTCCGTCCCTGAAGGTCACCTGCGCGCGCAGACCGGGCCCACCATCCAGAATCTCGAAGGCCTCGATGGGCAATTCCTCGCCCGGCTTCGTCGGATAGCACAGATAGAGGACGCGGCTCTCGCCAGTGGCCTCCCAGTGGAACCGCGCCACTGGAATCGGCCGGCGCCCATGTACGCCGTGCTTCCCGATCCACCCCAGGTAATACGGTTCCTCCTGGCCCTTCACAATCTCGGCCGTAACGCCGGCTTCACTGGCGGTCAGGATGTGCAGGTTCGCTTCGTCGCCCAGGGTCGACGCCCAACTGCCCTCCGCCTTCGCATCCTCAGTGCCCAAGTGGAACAGAGCGTCGTAGGTATGGGCGGCTTCGTCCGCCGGGCTGAGCGTGTCGAGCACAATCCAGTATTCGGGCTTCACGAACAGAATCGTCCGCGTCTGGGAAACCGTCTCGTCATTGCCGCTGCCGAACCCGTCGGCGTACTCGCCTTCGCAGAAGTCGAGGGCGTCGGTGCTGTGCCAGGGGTTGCTCTGGGGCTCGTCGTTGACGTACGTCTGTCGCTTCCCTCGGCGGTGCTGGCCCTTGCCATCCACCAGCACCGTGTTGTGAGCCTGCGGGCTGAGGACATACGAGCGCATGGCGGACCGCTCATAGGCGTAGCTGCCGACGTCAAGCAACAGGTACTTGCCGTAGGCGTGGATGACGAAGGCGAGCTTGTCTTCGTGTTGGTGGCCCAGGCCGAAGGGCCCGACGTCGAAGAACAGGTAGTTCGCGTCGCGCTCCCAGCCGCTGCGCATGACAGCCCATCCGGACCACGGGAACCAGTGGGAGGTGTGGTCGGGCAAGACGCCCTCTTTGCCGTCCGTGCCGATCCAGCGGAAATCCTCCCGACCGGGGAAGAACTCGAGGGCCTCCCGGAGCGTACGCGGCACATTCACGTTCCAGGCGTCGTTGACGTGGGGCAACGTCCGGTCCGGCATCATCGCCCACAATCCCATGCCCCACATCCGCTCCAGCTTGCCGATGTAGTCCTCCGGCAGTTCCACCTCATTGTGCATGCAGATCCGCGCCAGCCGCAGGAAGTTGCCCAAAGAGACATAGTGATACCCGGTGGTGAGTTCCTTCTGCGGCCCATCCGGGTAAACCTGATGATCGAGCTCGCGGTACAGACGCGCCACAGCGTCTTCGCGCCAGGTCTGGGCCCGTTTGAACTCGGGGAACAGCACGCCGACATGGCCCATCCCGTTCGCTTCCATGGTCAGCCAGTTGCCGCCCATCGGGTACCTGTGCAGGTACTCGGCCTGCTCGGCGAAAGACTTCACCATCATGACGACGTCGTCGTCGGTGAAGCTCGGGGAGCCGAGGAAGCGGAAGAAGGCGTTGGGCCAGCTCCCCGCCAGGCGAATCCCGCACTCGATGGTCCGCCAGCGGGAACCGACGCTATTGTTCAGCCGCTCAGGCACGCGATTTGCCTGGACCCAGCTTCGCAGCTCCCACACGAACTGCTGCGCGTATTTCTCGTCACCGGTGTCCCAGTAGGCCCGCGCCAGCCGTGACCACCAGCCGAAGCGCCCGAACTGCCAGGTCCACTCGGGGTTGAATGG
>JALGSS010000065.1:13184-15314 GCA_029821745.1 Candidatus Zipacnadia bacterium | reverse complement strand
AACTAGTCGCTGCTCCTCCAGCCGTGAAGGTGGAGGCTCCTGCGGTCAGCAAATTGGCTATCGGACATCACGCGGACACGCACACATCGGCGCTTCTGTCTCGCGCGGATAAAGGCTACTGTGGCGCAAACGTAAACGCACACGCTAAGCGCGCAGATCAACGGCATTCAAATGCTACTCCTCAGTCTTCAGGGCAACCCATTGGGGAAAGGCTCGGGTTGTCTTTGTTACAGCGCGGAAACGCCCGCGACACGCGCCCCCGCGAGTGGGGAATAACATCCCAACCAGCGATACAAAGTATAGCCAAGACCCCCTTCAACGTCAAGGAAAACTGGGTATTCTGACCCTCTGCCGGCCAGCCCGTCACGTATTGGGCCGACAATAGTATGCTCATCCAATACAAAGCGAATACTCAGGATTCACACAGTAGTTCCACATCGGCAAGATGTGTCTTTTTAAGTGCCGAATCGCGCCCGGCGTGCCGAATCGCGCCCGGCGTGTGGCGCCATGATAAAGCGTATATTCTTACAAACGTCTTATCGTCTATTGCCCAGTCGCAGACGCATCGCTGCTTCAAAGCCACTCACTTTGTGCATTGGGGGCAGCTTGGGAGGGTCAAAGCCAGGCGGCGCCGAATTGTTCTGGTGACTCGTGAGGGGCTGTGACGAGACCCTTGATGGAGGCTGAAGACATGGACTGCCCGCGCCGCCACGCCGTCCGGCTCGTGTCACTGTGTTCCGCGCTTCTTGTCATCTTCCCCGTGTGCTTGTGGGGCCAGCAGGCGGAGGTGGTCTCCCCGGTCGCAGAGGGGGCGATCACAGCAGACGGTGCGCTTGTGGAGCCCGCCTGGGACAGCGCCGCCACAGTTGGCCCGCTGGTGACACTTGAGAGCGAACTGGCTGCTGTCGCGAACGTGACGACAGCCCGGATCGTGCATGATGACCGCGCGCTGTATGTCGGCATTGTGGCCCGGGCCGGTGAGGCCGCCAACGCTCCGCTCCTGGCGCGCGACTCTGCGGACGTGTGGCAGCGGGATCATGTCGAAATCTTCGTCAGCCCGCGACCCGACGAGGACGCCTACTACCACCTCGTGCAGACTCGAGGAGGCAGTGTGCTGGACGCGGCCCACGAGGACACCAGCGAACGCGCCGCCGCCACGGCGTGGAACGGCGAATGGACGGGCGGAGTCGTCGAGACGGAGCAGGGATGGTCCTGCGAGATCGCGATTCCGTATGAGACTCTCGAGACACAGCGCCCCGCGCGGGGAGATCTGTGGCGGCTGAAGGTGTGCCGAGACGGCGGCGAGGAGGGCCCGATCAGTTGGCCCGGTAACCCCAGCGGCAGCTTCCATACTCGGGGCGCGGATGGTGCGCTCTACTTCCAGGACCAGAACCTACTCATCAACGGGAACTTCGAGAGCGGGGAGCTGAGGAACGGAGTCCCGCGATCGTGGGCCCCGAGCCTCACGAGCCCCGAGGTCAACAACGCGCCCCAGGGCGAGCTGCGGGCCGTCGACGGGGGCGTTCCGCCCGGGAAGCGGGCACTCTACTTCAAGAAGCTGATAACCGCGCTCTACTGGCCGCAGGTGTGGAACAATGGCTACAAGCTGCGGCAGGGCGGCGTCTACGAGTTCTCGATCATGGCCAAAGGAACCCTTCGGCAGGTGAACCTGCGCGCAACAGGCATCGTCGACGGCCACCCGGTGAAGATGTCGCAGACGATGCAGACAAGCAAGGACGAGTTCACGCGTCTGCGGTTCGCTTTCGTGGTGCCGCATGGCTCAGACTCGGTGAACATCGGGCTCTCGTCACCGGCGGGGTCCGCGGGCGAAGTGATCTATGACGACGCGATCCTTCGCCGCGTCCTGCGCGCGGAGGATGCGATGGCCCGCAAGTTCTTCAAGCCTGACTGGTCGCCTGAGCCGGCGCCGACCCACGGACTGGAAGCCCTCATCGAACGAGCCGGGCAGAAGCCGTGGGACCTGTATTGGCGTGGCGATCACCTCGTGACTCAGCGCGTCATTTTCGAGGACGAGAGGCATGGCACGGAGTTGTGGATGCTGGACAACTCACCCGGAACCGAGTATGGCACGACGGCCTCGATCTGGCCGGGATGGAATGCAGACTGCTC
>JALGSS010000065.1:0-13178 GCA_029821745.1 Candidatus Zipacnadia bacterium | reverse complement strand
CGGCGGGTCGCGGAAGGCGAGCGCAGGAGGCCCTGGTACTTCAATGCAGACTTCTCACGCCTGACGCCGATGCCGTCAGGGGGCACGCCACTCTGGGACCTCGAGGACCCTGACTGGTACTACGAGCATTCTCAGGGGAAAGTAGCGCGAGTGAACTGGCGCACGGGATCATACACAACCATCGCCGAGTGGGAGCCCCGGGGCACGGAGCGCTCGTACGGCCTGACCAAGGACAACCGGTCGGTGTTCGTGGTGGATTGGGACGGCGGCGAGTGGATTCCCTATGAGCCCGGCGAGCAGGAATTGCCTCCCGTGCGCGTGCTGGACTGCTACGGTAAGGACCCAGACGGGGACGGGCGATTGCCGACGTTGCTGCTGCATGCGGTGACGCCGAGCGGGCCCAAGCTGCGGGTGATGATCGGGCGGCGCGTGTATACGGACACAGGCGAAACGGAGCGCGTGATCGTCCCGATCTCCGGCCGCAACGAATACCTGGAGACCTTCGCCGGCGGGCGCGTGCAGTTCCCTGATCTCGGGGCGGCCCCGGATACGAAGGACCTCGATGAGCTGTTTAGCATCTACCACCTCTATCCATCTTGCAGCCACGGCCATCTGTCCTACTCGCCCAACGGCGAGTATACGTGCTGGGACGGCAGCGCGCGATGCTACCGGACCCGGGACGGCGAGGATGCCGGCGTCTTTGACGTGAGCCCGAACGGCTCGAGCTACCACACATGCTGGTTCCACGATGACCGGTTCTTCGTGAGCTGCGTGCGGGCCTACCGGACCTACTATGACCGGCCCGTCAACGCGGGTCTCATGTATCAGGCGTTCACCGACGGCACCTGGCAGCCCGTGTGCAATATCAAGATGCGGCCCAGCGCGTTCTACTACGGCGGGAACTTCGCCACGCTGAGCCGTGACGCAACGAAGATACATTACGCCTCGAATATGACCGGCGTGTTCAAGAACTACATCGCGGTGCTTGCCCGCCCCCAGGCTCCGAGGGACGTGTCTTGCGGGACGGATGGAGACGGGGTGACGATGACCTGGGCGCTGCCGCCCCATCAGCGGGAGATCAAGGGCGCGCTGGTGTACCGCAGTGATCGCAGCGGCGACGGCTACCGACTACTGACGCCCGAGCCTGTGCCCGGCACGAGCTACCGTGACGAGACAGTCGTCCCCGGCCGCACATACTACTACGTGGCGACGTCCCTGGAGCACTGCGGGCTGGAAAGCGGGTACTCGAACGAAGCCCGTAGCACCGCGGGCGCTCCGGCAGCGGGCGAAGGCCCGTTGGTGATCTACGCCGAGGCGGAAGCAGGACTGGCCGACCTCCCGTCGGCTGCGAAGCCCGGGATCTCCCTCGGGCGCGACCGTCTGGGGGCCTCGAACTGGTACTACGCGTATCGCTCGCCGAGGACTGAGGCCGGGTCCACCATCGTCCCCTGCCACGCGTGCAGAGACGGTGAGTACTTCGTGTGGCTGCGGGCCCGCCAGGGCAGTGAGGGCGTGGCACGGTGGACCCTCTCGATCGACGGGGAGACAGTCGGTCGCGCCGCCGCTTCAGGGGATGAGTGGGAGTGGGTCCGCGTATCCGCGGACGCGGTGGCACTCCGAGCCGGACGCCATGAAATCACGTTGGAGACGAGTGACCCGGGAGCCCAGGCCGATCTGATTTGCCTCGCCACAGACGCGAACTTCCAGCCCAAGGGAGCGCGACCCGAGGACGCCCAGGCCCCCGGGCGGGTTGCCGAGCCGGAAGCGGAGGTGCTGCGGGACCGGGTCGTGCATCTGACCTGGCCGGCTGTCCAGGATGCCGACCTCGCTCACTACAATGTCTACTCGGCGCGGGAGTCCTTCGACCGGGCACAGCAGCGTCTCCGCGTGGCCTCGCCGACGCAGCCGGAATTCATCGACTGGGGATTGAGGGCGGGCACTGACTATCACTACGCGGTGACCGCCGTCGACCGGCGCGGGAACGAGGGGCCACTGAGCCCCGTGGCGCAGGTGACCACGCCGGCGCGGGTCCGTGAGGGATACGAGCGCGAGCTCGCGTTCAGCGAGGCCACGCTGAAGGGGCCCTTTGAGCGCGCTGTGGCGACGGGTACGCACGGCGCCGAATTCGTGCTGCTGCCGGGGAAGGCCGGTGAGGACGCGGCGAAGCAAGCCACAGTTGCGTGGCAGATCGATGTCCCGCGAGAGAGCGACTACTACGCATGGTTGCGCTACCTGCCGCGAGGAATGGCATCGTCGCGCAGCGCGGCGGTCGAGCAGAACCTGACAGTGAGTGTGGACGGGAACGCGGTGGGGACAGTCGGTGGCGGCCTGACGGACCTGAGCGTGACGGACAGCTACGTGCGGCCCGAGTTCTGGACGTGGGCCCGCCCGGTCGCCACGGACCTGACGGCGATCAAGCTCCCTGCCGGAACGCACACGCTGACGCTGAGCAATATCACGCCGGACATCCGCTACGACACACTATTGGTTACCGATGAGCCGGCGTTTCTCCCGCCCGACGGGCGCGTCCGGCAACGGTAAGCAGAACACAGACATGGCGCCCCGCTTACGCCGACCGAAGGCGCCATGTCAGTACCTGAAATCTTATTCGTCGGCGCCGATGACCCTGACCTTATCGGCGCGAGGACCCTTGGGGTCTTCGACTACCTCGAACTCCACAAGAGCCCCCTCTGCCAGACTGCGGTACCCGTCTGACTCGATGCCGCTGTAATGGACGAAGACATCCTCGCCCCCGGCATCACGCTCAACGAACCCAAATCCCTTCTGGTCGTTGAACCATTTGACCTTGCCGGTCTCCACGTGCTAACCCTCCCTTCTTCCGTGAACCACAGCGCCCGTCTCTGCCCGGCAAGTCAAACGGCCATTGCCACCAGAGCCCGACTGGGTTCGATCGCTGTCACTGACAACGGGCCAAAGCATGACGGTGTGTGTCGCGAGGACCCGTTTCTTCATCTACTGCACCTAATTGCCAAGTTACCACTTGGCGACCCCGGCTGTCAACATGCACGGCACCGCGTCGGAGGTCAGTACGCTCTTCCTTGCGGCCGGGGGCACGCCGTCAACATCGGACGCTCATCGTCACCGTGCTTGCCGGAGAAATCGTCGTGGGTGAAGAGTCGAGGCCGGAGGATGTGACCCTCCGGGCTTCTTTCCTCCGGGTTCGAAGGAAACCCTCTGTACTTGGGGGAAAATCACGCCCGACCGGCAGCAAAGCGCCTGCTACCTCACTGCCGGCCACCAAGCTTAGGGGAAACGACTTTCTCTCTACCCCCGCATCTCAACGCCTGCAGGGCCTCACGGCATTTCGCGAGGGAATTCGTAATGGCGTGGGGCATGCGGGCTTCCGAGCGAGTGCGGGGCCCAGGGCTACTCCACTTCGAGCTGCCCCTGCCGGATCCGCACCGTCCGGTCGGCGCGTTCCTGTACCCACGGTTCGTGCGTCACGACAATGACCGTGCCGCCGTTCTGGCTGAATTCCCTGAGGTGGTCCAGGATCTCCGCTCCCGTTTCCGGGTCGAGGTTCCCGGTGGGCTCATCGGCGAGCAGCAGCCATGGCTTGTTGATCAGCGCCCGGGCGATGGCGGTCCGCTGTCTCTCTCCCGTACTCAGCTCGCCGGGCTTGTGGTGGATCCGTTCGGCCATGCCGAATCGCTCCAGCAGCTCATGGGCCAGTTCCGGCTTGCCGCCGTTGGGTACCAGCCTCGTCGGCAGCAGCACATTCTCCAGCACACTCAGGTAGGGAGCCAGGTGGAACATCTGGAACACAAAGCCCAGATTATTGGCCCTGAATCGAGCCCGGTCGGCACGTGAGAGTCCATACAGGTCGGTATCCCTCGTCAGGACGCGGCCCTCGGTGGGGCGGATCATCCCGCCGACGGTCAGAAGCAGCGTGGATTTCCCGCTGCCGCTGGGACCCCTGACCGCCACGAACTCGCCGTCCTCGACCTGCAGGCTGAAATCGTCCAGCGCCCGGACTTCTCTGGTCCGCGACCGGTATATCTTGCTAACATTCTGAACCTGTATCACGTCTGCTCCTCCGTGGGAAACACTCAGGTCTCCATGGACTGCGCACGCCCCGGCCAGCCGGCCCCACAGCTATTCCTCGGTGAGAACCTCCGCGGGGTCCTGCGTGACTGCTACCATCGCGGGCAGCAGTCCGGCGAGGGCCGCGACAAGCGGCGCCCCCACAAGCACGGGAGCCGCCAGGTCCCACGCAGGCTTGAGGTTCTTCACCGTGATCTTGAACATGTCCGGGCCGTAGTGCATCGCCAGCCATGTCCCGACCGCGAACCCGGCGATCGCGCCCAGCACGCCCATAAGACCGGCGCGACAGATGAACAAAGTCGCTACCTGCCAGGAGCCGAATCCCAGGGCGCGCAGCAGGCCGACTTCCTGCCGCCGCTCGCGCACGTTCAGAAGCGATAGAAGGCCCACCCACGCGGCGCTCATCACTACCGCTATGCCTATGATGAACCCCACGTAGTCTTCGACGAGCTTGCGCGTGTCGCGTCGCGCGGCCACTATGTTCTCCATCTCTGTCACGTACGTTCCCGGCAGCACGCGGCTGATCTCTTTCCGGATCTGTGGCAGCAATTCGCCACGGCACAGGCATCCGAGTGCCTGGATCAGGTTGATCCTGCCCTCCATGCCGAGGATTGCCTGCACATCCGACAGATGGGCGTAGACGCGGATGTCCTCCTTGCTGCCGCTTTCCAGTAGGCAACGCTCAACGGTCAGCGTCTTGCCGAGGACATCCAGTGCGTCCCCTTCCTGAAGCCCCATCTTCTCGGCAGCGGCAAAGCCAACAAAGCACTTGCCCTTCGCCACCACAGTGCCCATCGGCCGCTTCTTGCCTGCGTCGACCGCCGTTTCCTCCCGTAGGACGCCGGTCAGAAGCACCTCGGTGTCTTGCAGGCTGACCTTCCGCTGCAGCGTCGCGACGTAGTGGTCTGCCGAAATACCGGGCGTCTCCGCCAGTTTCGTCGCGTACTCCTGCGGCATGTCCCCGCTGACGAAGTCTCGGGCCCAAAACTCGCCGGGGTCCGAACCCTCCGGCAGGACGAGCAGGTTGAAGCCCAGGTCACGCATCAATTGGCGCGTCTCCAGGTTGGAGCCGCGCCCGATCGTCACTAGGGACACCAGGAGCGTGACTGCGGCCACAACGGCCAGTGCTCCCAGTAGGAAGGCTACGATTCGGTGTCTCATTTCCCGAATGGTCAGCACAAACACGGACATGTTACGCTCTCCCACGTTGCTTGAGCAGAAGTGCCGCACTCCCGCCGATGACGATGGCGGCGATGACCGCCGTCGCGGCGATGACCGCTCGCATGCTCTTGCCCTCGACCGTCTTCCCGACCTGTCCCTCGTTCAGCGGGGGCGCATCCTCTCCCGGAGCGCCCTCGTCATCCTCGTCGCCGATGGGGAACTCGATGTACCCGCTCGTCGGGTCAGGCAGGAATTCACCGGGGGTCATCTCGCCCGTCTCACTGTAGTTCGTCCAGACGCCCGCAAGCGCGCTCACAACGGCCGGGCTGTTCGGGTCGAACCCGAGAACCTCGCGGACTTCGGCCTGACGGTCTCGGTCCCAGATGCGAGGCATCGTCGGTCCGAGGATCTGGCTGGGTTCGCTCGTACAGGTGCAGTTGCGGCCGAGGAGGCGTAGCGCATTCTTGATGTTGAGCTCAGTGATGGCCCCGCCCCACAGCACCGGACCCAACCGGCGCCCCGCCCCGAACAAGATTGCCACCTTCGCCCCCTTCGGGTCAACCTCCTGCAGACCCAGCCCCCACAGCAGGACCTGTTCCCTCGGATCGTCCCACCGCACCTTCACCACGAGAGGCGGTTTGGTTATCTTGTCCCCCATCTCCGGCTTGAACCCCACAATGTCCCCGGCGGCCTTCGCCACGATGACGACGGCCGAGGCACTTTCTTCGGTGTCGTCTCCCTCAACGACCACTATAGCGCACCAGTCGGCGACGATCTTGTGCAATATCTGGGTCCGCAGTGGGGAGTCGACGGCCTGCCGAACAATGCCGTCAGCGATCCCCTGCGCACTGCTCTGAGGCCCCACTCGGAGCGTCAGCTTCTGCCCCGCGGGAGACACGAGCCGTGCCGCGAGCCCGAGCGACCCGACAGCGGCCTCATCCGCCTCCGAAACCTGCTCCTCAGTACCGAAGTCACGCACTTCGACTTGTATATTCGAGTGCGAAAGGTATTTCTCCTTCGCAGTTTCAAAAGCCTGCGCGAGTTGCTTGCGCCCATCCTCGGACAGAAGCCCCTCGCCGGGCCGCATAAGCACCTCAAGCCGGAACGGCTTTGGGTCACGAACGATGAAACCCGCGTCACGAATTGAGTACGGGCACGCCGCCACGACGCACGCCAACCCGGACAGGACCAGCACCAAGCCACCTCTCAGCGTTCTGCGCATGTGAACCTCCATCTCCGGTCTGCTCCGCAGCGATGCGATCACCCAGTCAGAACATGGCTCTCGCGTCGGCGCGGCAGGAATCCATTCCCAAGGTATCACTACAGCCGAATCCTGTAAACGCAAAATCATCAATAAAGTATCCGCGCCGAGGAAGGTGATTCGATTCGCGCGGCTAAACCTACCCAGGAATCCATAGATGTCTCGGCTCGGGAGGCCATCACCCATGTCTGCCATACAGGGCCGCAACTGCGGTGCGTGCGTGATCAAGTCCGTCGCTGTACTGTCTTTGCTCCTGCTGACCGGAGTCGTCCATGCCGCCGGCTGGCCATCCTATGCTCACGACAATTCTCGAAGCGCGGTAACGCCCGAGCAAGTGCAGTTCCCGCTCCAGCAGCAGTGGGTCTACGAGGCGCCGGTTGCGCCGGACCCCGCGTGGGCCGACCCACAGGACTACGCCGTGGAAGGGGTACACGAGTACAACAAGACCAAGTTTGATGACGTCTTCCATGTGGTGGCGGCCGACGGCGCCGTCTACTTCGCGACGACAACGGACGACGCTGTGTATTGCTTCGACCAGAAGACCGGCCGGGAACGCTGGCATTTCATGGCCAATGGCCCGGTTCGTCTCGCGCCCACGATCGCCAACGGACGTGTGTACTTCGGGTCGGATGACGGCTACGCGTACTGCTTGAGTGCGGCTGACGGCTCGGTCGTCTGGCGGGTCTCTGGCTCGCCGGTTCAGCGCCGGGTTCTCGGCCACGGGCACATGATCTCCATGTGGCCCATCCGCACGGGCATCCTGGTGGAGGGCGACGTTGCTTACTTCGCCGCCGGCATCTTCCCCGGCGAACGTCTGTATCTGCGGGCCGTCAACGCAGCCGACGGGTCCCCGGTATGGACCAATGACACGATCAGCGATGCCGGAGCCGGCAACTATGACCTGTCACCCCAGGGCTACCTGCTCGCGTCGGACGAGCACCTGTACGTGCCCTCCGGGCGCAGCCTGCCCGCAGCGTTCGACAAGGAAACCGGCAAGTTGTCCTACAAGCGCAGCTACTCCCGCTGGCAGACGGGCGCCGTTGCCGGCACGTACGCGTCCCTGGGCGGCAGCTATGCTCTGCTCTACGGTGACCACTTGTTCGTCGGTAGTGAGTTCATCGCCGGGTATGACCAGGCCTCGGGTAACCTCGGCTTCGCCTGGTTTCCAGGCCGGAAGCTCGTGGTCACGGCTGAAGTCTCCTATATGCTCGACGCCAACGGCATCACTGCCCTGGACCGCGTCAAATACCCGGAGCTCAGTCGTCAGCGCCGTGATCTGGGCACGCGACGCGCGAACATCGCCAAGTCCAAGGCCAAGGATAAGAAAGAGCAGCTCGAGGCCGTCGACGCTCAACTCAAGCAGGTCACCGAGGGCATCGCGGCTTGCACGGCCTGGAACTTCGAGGCCGAGAACCTCGAGAACATGATCGTGACAGGTAACGCAGTGATCGCCGGCGGAGCTGATATCGTCATCGCGATCGATCGAGCCACCGGCAAGGAACTGTGGCAAGCGCCCGTCGACGGCCTGGCCAAGGGCCTCGCGGTCGCCGATGGGTACGTCTTCGTGAGCACCACCACCGGCAACATCCACGTCTTCGGGCCCGGCAATCCGCCGCCGGCGGTCGAGAAACAGGTCATCACAGATCCCTATCCCGTCGATGAAATGACGCCCTTCTTCGAGAGCACCGCAAAGACCATCATTGAACACAGCGGCGTGTCTCGCGGCTACTGCCTCGTCATCGGTTGTGGCGATGGTCGCCTCGCCTACGAGATCGCCAAGCGCTCCGACCTCAAGGTCTACGGCATCTGCATGTTCGCCGACAAGATACAGAAAGCCCGCGAGAAACTCCGGGCCTGCGGCATGCTGGGTTCCCGCATCATGGTCGAACACGGCGGCTTTGCGTCCCTGCCGTACTCGGACTACTTCGCGAACCTGATTGTCTCTCAGCAAGCGATCTTCGCGGGGAAGATCACTAGCCCCGCTGAAGAGGTGTTGCGCGTACTCAAGCCGTGCGGCGGCGTGTTGTTCATCGGTCAGCCGCCCAATCCGCCGGCCAAGCTGGAGAAGGAGACCCTCGACAACTGGCTGGCGTCCGGCGAGATGAGCGATGCGCAGAGGATCGACACCAACGGTTCCTGGGCCAAGTACGTGCGCGGCCCGCTTCCCGGCGCGGGGAGTTGGACCCACCAGTATGGCGAACCGGGCAACACGGCCTCCTCAACCGACACATTCCTCGAATGCCCCCTTGAGGTGCTGTGGTACGGCGAACCGGGTCCCGACAAGGTCCCGAGTCGTCACGCGGGCAACGCCGCGCCGCTGACCATCAACGGCAAGGTCTTCCTCGAGGGCATCAACGAAATCCTGTGTTTCGACGCCTACAACGGGCTGATGTACTGGGATAGGCAGATCAAAGGGGCGTACCGCACCGGAATGGTCCGCGAATGCGGGAATCTCGCGTGCGACGACAAGTACCTCTACCTGGCTGCCGGCGCGCAGTGTCTCCAGCTCGACCAGGAGACGGGCGACACCCTCAAGACGTTTGACATGCCGCAGGTGGACGAACAGAAGCGCTCGTGGCGCTACGTCGCCCTCACCGGTGGCATCCTCTTCGGCAGCAGCTCCACCAAGGGCCAGTACAGCGACACGCTCTTCGCCCTGGATCCTGCGACCGGCAAACACCTGTGGGTACACAAGGGCAAGAGTATCCGCAACAACGCCATCGCAATCAGCGAGGGCCGCATCTTCTTCCCCGATCAGACGGCGACGGATGACGACCGCAAGATCGCCCTCAAGGGCAAGATTCAGGAGCTGATGGACACCAAGAACCTCAGTGAGACCGACGCCGTCAAGGAACTGGCGAAGGTCGATGTGCGCAAAGCGTTCGCCTTGGACATGCGCACCGGCAAACCGATCTGGGAGGTCCCGGTGGACCTCACGGGCTGTGCGGCTCATGTGCTGACGGCCATGGCTCACGATGGCGTACTCGTGTTCTGCGCGTCCCACAACAACGGCCACTACTGGCCGCAGTTCCTGGGCGGCGAATACGCATCCCGCGCGGCCGTAGCGCTCTCAACCAGCGACGGCTCCCTGTTGTGGGCGAAGCCCCTCGGCTATCGCATCCGCCCGCTCATCGTCGAGGACAAGCTCATCGCGGAACCGTGGGCCTTCGACCTGCACACCGGCGAGCAGATCACCCGCACGAATCCGCTGACCGGCCTGCCCTCGAACTGGCAGTTCGAGCGCCCCGGACACCATTGCGGCAACATCAGCGGCTCGCCAAACGGCCTCTGGTTCCGGTCGTGGTCCTTCGCCTACTATGACCTGCTCAGGGATCAGGGCACCGAGCACTTCGCCGGGCAGAGGCCGGGCTGCTGGATCAACATGATCCCCGCCAACGGCTTGCTCGTGGCTCCGGAAGCCAGTTCGGGATGCGTATGCCTTGTCTCGATCCACGCGACCACCGTCTTCAAGCCCAGCAAGACGCACAGGGCCTGGGGCCTATTCTCCGACCCCGGGGCGACGCTGCCGGTTAAGACCATGCGGCTTAATGTCGGTGGCCCCGGAGACCGCGCCGACGCAAGCGGGAATCTGTGGTTGTCCTACCCGCGTCCGAGAACCACCAACCGCATGAAGGTGAAGCTGAGCCTGGGCGAAAAGGTCATGGCCGACGGTGGGTACTTCGAGAGGGCCGCAGAAGACTTGGAGACCGCGCGGACCTATGACCCGTGGATATACGCGTCCGGTCTGAAGGGCATGACATCCTGCCGGATCCCCCTCGTTGGCTCCGGCGATGGCCCCGCTGAGTACACACTGAGGCTGCACTTCGCCGAGACCGACAACGTGGAGCCCGGCAAGCGCGTGTTCGACATCAAGGTTCAGGGCAAGACCCTCGCCAAGGGCTTCGACATCGCACGCTCCGTCGGCGGGTCAGGCAAGGCATCCGTCCTGCAGTTCACCGGCATCCGCGTGGATGACAGCATGAGCCTCGAGCTCGTACCAAAGGCCGCCGATCTCCCCGCGGATGAGCAGCCACTGGTCTGTGGCATCGAGGTCGTCCGCGAGCGCGTCCTGCACGTGGGCATGTCCGCGCCGGACTTCACCGTCAGCGACCTCGACGGCCCACAGACGGGCGAGATCCGCCTGGCGAACTACACCGACAAGACATTCGAGGGCACCCTCACAGTCGCCGCGCCCGAGATGCTCGGGGTCAAGCTGGACGCCTTGGCCGTCAAGCTCGCACCCGGCCAGACCACAGCGGTCCCGGTCACGATCACGGTGGCGAAGAAGGGTGCCAAGCAGAACCTGACCCTCCCCTGGACGCTCACCTGGAACGACGGGAAGACGGAGACCAAGCAGGAGTCGAGTGTCGAGTATCTGGGTGCTCGCGGCCGCAAGACCATCCTCCCGTCCGAGGATACGTATGTCAGCGCCGGAGGGCCGACCACCAACTACGGTCACGGCGCGACGATCCTCGTGGATGGTGGCGGCGCGACCTTCGGCGACGAGAGCTACAACATCGGCTACCTGAAGTTCCCCATCGACATCCCGGGCAAGCCCGTCTCGGCGACCTTCCGGATCCATGTGCCGACCGGAGGCCACACCCAGAGCGCCGACTCCGGGCGCATCAAGCTCGTGGACAACGACTGGGACGAGTACAAGATCAACTTCGACAACCGCCCGAAGCCAGGCAAGGAGCTCGCCTCGCTGGGCAAGGTCGACCAGGACGAATGGGTGGAGCGCACCCTCAACATCGACCTCTCCGGCATGAAGGAACTGAGCCTGGTCCTCGACCCGACGAGTAACGACGGCGCGAGTTACGACTCTCGTGAGGCGGCAGCGAAACCTCACATCATCGTCGAGTACGAACCCGAGCAGTAGACGCAAGCGCCCCAACCGGAATCAGACAGGCCGGGGCGGCAGCGCACAATCAGAAGGCGCGCCATGCCGACGAGGGCAGGCGCGCCTTCTTTCGTGTGTGTCCACCTGGGGCTCCGGTGAGCAGCATCCAGGAAGCATTAGAGAGAAGAAAACCGAATGGTAGATAACCACAAGATGGAAAAGCAGGCCATGGAGCTATTCAAGAAGGGGCAGTCGAAGGAGGCAAGCCAACTTCAGGACCTCTTCCTCGCGGAGATGAAGAGCTCGGGGGTGGACCACTGCACGTGCCCTGCGAACTGCAAGTTCCATGGGAAGTGCGTGGAGTGCGTCATGATACACAGGGGTCACGGCGACCATCTGCCGTATTGCTTCCGCAACATGCTCAACGAGAGGCTCCAGGTCCTCTCCGGGCTGTCCGAACATAGCTTCAAGCCTGGCGCCGAGGAGTAACAGGCCAAGCCGGAAGGGACCTCCCCGGCGAGTGGCGAATTGCCTCCTTGCATCCTGCCTGGTCGCTCGCGCGCCTGTCACCGTAAATGTCGAGGTGAGACCATTGGCCCGCCGTAGCCTGCCACTCCGGTCGCTGTTGCTCTGCGTATGCGTGGTTACTCCGCTGATGATGCATGCCCAGGAGGCTCCCACTGCCATGCGATCCGCCGAGACGCCGTCGACTGCCGGCCCCGCGCAGGTAGCCACCGCGAGCCGCCCGCCCTTGCTGCCGAACCCACTCATGAAGCTGTCCGCGGGAAGCATCACGCCCCATGGGTGGCTCCGCTACCAACTCGAAGCCATGGCTGACGGATTCACCGGACGCCTGCCCGAACTGTCCAAGTGGTGCCAGTTCGAGAACAGCGCGTGGGCAAGCCCCGACGGCGAGGGTGAATTCGGCTGGGAGGAACTCCCCTACTGGCTCCGGGGCTATGTGGCCCTGGGCTATGCCCTCGGGGATGAGCGGATCATCGCCGAATCCCGCAAGTGGATCGACGCCACCCTCAGCAGTCAGGAGGAAGATGGATACTTCGGACCGCGAGAAAACAAGCGCAGCCATGACCTGTGGCCGAACATGGTCATGCTCGACGCCCTCCGCACCTTCCACGAGGCCACCGGCGATGCGCGCGTGCTCCCGTTCATGCTCAACTACTGCCGGTGGCTCGAAGCACTGCCCTTCGGCACTTCCTCCCCGGCAGTTGGCAGAAGCTGCGCGCCGGCGATCTGCTGGACACCGTCTACTGGCTCTACAACCGCACCGGCGAGAGTGACCTGCTGGACCTGGCGCGGGTCGTCCATGAGCGCACGAACGACTGGTCGGGCACCGTCGCTAGCTGGCACGGCGTCAACATCTGCCAGTGTTTCCGCCAGCCCGCCGAGTACTACCAGCAAACCGGGGACCTGCGCTACCTGCGCGCCACGGAGCGGAACTACGACACGGTCTTCGGCCTCTATGGCCAGGTACCCGGGGGCATGTTCGGGGCCGACGAGAACGCCAGGCCCGGGTACACCGGCCCCCAGCAGGCAGCGGAAACCTGCTCCATGGCCGAGATCATGCGCAGCCACGAGATGCTGAGCCGCATCACCGGAGAAGTCCTCTGGGCCGACCGCTGCGAGGATGTCGCTTTCAACTCCTTCCCCGCCTCCATGACTCCCGACCTCAAGGGCCTGCATTACCTCACCGCGCCGAATATGGTGCAGCTCGACCGGCAGTCCAAGGCGCCCTTCCTGCAGAACGGCGGCAACATGCTCGCGTATGACCCGCGGCTCTTCCGCTGCTGCCAGCACAACGTCGCCTTCGGCTGGCCCTACTACGCGGAAAGC
>JALGSS010000868.1 GCA_029821745.1 Candidatus Zipacnadia bacterium | reverse complement strand
TGCATGTCGGGCTTGGAGTAGGCGCCCTCAAGAGTGTCATAGAAGTCGGTCATCGCCCTGGCCGCGGGACCGAAGGCCAGGCGGAAGTACTCCTCGAGAATGGCTTCGGTGTCGGCGTCGGGGTCCCAGAGAGTCGCCCCCATCACGCGGAAGTTGACGCCAAGCTGGCCCCAGAGGCCCTGGGAGCCCTGGGAGTAGAAGCCCTGAAATCCGGCTTCATTCAGGCGGCGGATGTCCTCGGCCAGGCGTCGGGCGATGGGCCAGGGCATCTGCTCCCACATCGACTTGCAGGTGTAGGCGTAGTACCACATATTCCCGTGGGTGGCCGCCCAATCACCCAGGAGCGTGTTGAACTCCGCGTTCTTCGGGCAGTTCGGGTCGACAAGCCGGTGGGAGTAGCACGCGGGGACCATATGGCACAGGCTGACGATCACGTTTGGCCGCGGCGTGTGAATCTTCGGCGGCCACGTGTAGTTCTGGTAGGCGAAGGTATATAGGAGCTTGTCCGGGTGCTTCGTTGCGAGGCCGTCGGCGACCTTATTGACGAAGGCGAAGTACCGGTCGCTGACCACGGGGAAGGTGCGTCCCCAGCGCTCCATGGTCTCGGTGTCCAGCGCGCGGCAGTCGTCGCACTCGCACCAGTTCTGGTTGTCATTCGGGCAGAGGGAGAAGAAGCTGGCATCCGGGTTCTCGTCGAAGTACGCAATCGCAGCCTTGGTGACGAGAGCCGCCACATCCGCATTGGAGACGCATAGCTGGGAGCCGCGTCCCGCCACGCGCCGCCCTCCCAGCATCCCGAAATACTCCGGATGCTCCGCGAAGTACTCGTCTTCGGGCAGCAGGCGGTCGAAGGCATGGTGCATGGTGCCCATCACATACCCGCCGCGCTTGACCATCTCCGGGTTCGCCCACATGTTCGGGGATGCCGACAGGATCTGCAGGCGATTCTTGATCGCCCAGTCCAGATACTCGTCACGGGAGAACCCGGCGGCGATCCGGAACCGGAATGCCGGGGTCTCCTCGACGCGCGCCTCCTCAACCGCGAGCCGGTCCCGCCGGGGGACGATCTCGCCCAGTGGCCCGGGCATGATCCACCGGCAGCCGAGCTCCCGGCGGAGGAGGTCGTAGGCCGCGTAGAGGGTGCCGCGATCTCCCCTGCCCAGAACCGTTACTGTGAGCCCAGTCGCATTGATGAGATACGGATCGGGGAAGGCGCGATCGGGAGTGAGGTCAAGCTTCACGGAGTCGACGGTGCGGCCAACGTCCAGACGGGGGCCCTCGCCGACCGCGTCTTCCGTCACGATGGGCAGCCGAGCCCCGGTGGATTGCTCGATATAGCGCTGCAGTTCCTCCGCCGCAAAGGTCTCCGCAGGGCTTGCCTGCGCGGGGATGACGATCTGGCCGCGTGGCTTGCCTTTTTCCACAAGCACCACGGGATCTGCCGAGGTGAGTGTCGCCAGGGAGAGTACGGCTGTCGCCACGGCCCACAGTATGAAGCTCTTCACAACCATCGCACCTCCGGTAAGCTGCCGGGGCAGCATTCGGTTCGGGAACTCTTCCCCGGCCATGCGGACATCGCCTGCCTGGAGGAGCGGTGCAGTTGGCCCTCGCCAAGGACGCAGTCTTCGGCCGGAGCCCGCGCGGGTAACGGGCTCCGGGGCGCCCCGGCTGTGACGCGAGCTTGTGCAGTTGACTACTAGCGAACGGCGGCCCGGATCTCATCGACGGACAAGGCGCGGGCGTAGATGGCTAGTTCATCGAGATAGGCAGGCGGCCTCTGAGCCCCATCTGGAGCAGGCCCGCCCATGCCGTGGCCGATGACCAGAGGCGCGGGCGTAGCCATGAGACCGCCTTGAGTTGCCCGCTGTTCGTCGACCTTCGCCCCATCCACGTAGATGCGCAGGCGCTGGCCGTACTTCGAGAACGTGACCGCGACGTGATGCCAGTCGCCGTCCCACACGACCGTCTTGCAGCCCGGGTCGGCGTGCCCCTCCCCCATCTCATCGAAGGTTGCTGTGAAGTGCACCTCGCCCGTGTCCCGCGACAGATAGACTCCGTAATTCCTGAGCCGCTCGCCGATGGCCTTCATGATCGGAGACTGCCAGTTGCCATTGGGGCCTGAAGACCGGACCCAGAACATGAGCGTGATCTCATCGGTGATGGTGAGCGGCGCGGCATCCGGCAGTTCGGCGCGGGACGCCACTTCGGGCAATTCCAGACACCCGCCACGCTTCCCGGCGGATGAGAACCGGGCCCCGCCGAGGAGGCGCGCGGGCTGTTCTGCTGAGCCTGCGTTCGCGGCAATGTCCCCGTCCTCTTCATCGAAATGCAGCAACACCACCGGAGGCGCGTCCCGCTGCGTGAGTGTGACGATCACCGGGAGCGTGGCCTCGAAATCCCCCGCGGGTGATGTGAACTGGAAGCCGACTTCGTGACGCCCGATGGGAGCGGCATCACTGGCCTCGATTGATACCGTGACGGGCG
>JALGSS010000064.1 GCA_029821745.1 Candidatus Zipacnadia bacterium | reverse complement strand
GCTGGAGAAGCTGGCAAGCATCGCCCCCGGAGATCTGGGCGGAATTCAGCTCTTCGATTCCGGCACGGCGGCGGTGGAGGCCGGCCTGCGCATTTGCAGGGCCGCCAACCACCCAAACCTGGAGTTCATCTCCTTCCACAAGGACTTCCACGGCAAGACCCTGGGAGCAGTCTCCCTGGCGCGGATGGACCCGACCCAGGGCCTGCGCGCACCGGGGTTCTTCCTCGCCCCGAGGGCCTTCTGCTACCGCTGCGCTTTCGGGAAAACGTACCCCGAATGCGGCCTGTTCTGCCTCGACTACATCGACACGGTGATCAGGGAAGAGACCGCCGGGCGCGTCGCCGCCATCGTGCTCGAGCCGATCCAGGGCTGGGCCGGCTCCGTGCCGCCGGACGGGTACATGCAGGCACTCAGGCAATTCTGCGACGAACGGGATATCCTGCTGTTCGCCGACGAGGTCCTCACCTGCATGGCGCGCACCGGCAAGATGTTCTGTATGGAGCACTGGGATGTGGCGCCGGACGTGATGACCCTCGGTAAGGGCCTGGGGAACGGATTCCCGATCACCGCGATGCTGGTGAGCGACAGGTTCAAGGACCAGGTGGAGCGGATCAGCGCTTCGACCAGCTACGGCGGCAACCCGATGGCCTGCGCGGCGGCGCTGGCGAGCATCCAGGTCATTGAGGAAGAGAACCTCCTTGAGCGCTCGGCGAAGCTGGGGGACTTCCTGCTCAAGCGGATGGAGGAGATGAAGAGCCGCCACCCGCTGATCGGCGACGTCCGCGGCAAAGGGTGCCTCTTGGGCATCGAACTGGTCAAGGATCGGGACACGAAAGAACCCGCTGAGGAGGAAGGGCGTCTGGTCTACCAGAGGGCCTTCGAGAAGGGCCTCGCGTGGGTCCCTGCCGGGAATGTACTGCGCCTTTCGCCGCCGATCATCATGCAATTCGAGGTCGCGGCGAAGGCGATGGACATCATCGAAGAGAGTGTGGCGGAAGTCGAGCAAGAATTCGGCTACGGCTAACGTCACCACGCACACAGCGAACTAGACAGGGCGCATCGGTGTTGTAGTACCTGAAGTACTGCCGCAGCGGAGGCGCCCTGTCTCGTGTCTGGCGTCGGGGGTTCTGGTTCCTGCCATGGATAACGACATCGCGATCCAGACGGTCCATCTGAGGAAGCGGTACGGGAGGCACAGGGCCCTCAACGGGCTCGACCTGACCGTGCGGCGGGGCGAGATATTCGGGTTTCTCGGCCCGAATGGGGCGGGCAAGAGCACCACAATCCGCATTCTCCTGGGTCTCCTGCGCCCGACGCGCGGCCATGCATATCTGTGGGGGCAACCGGCGGGCACGGTGGCGTCGCGTTCAGACGACCGCGTGGGATCGCTGGTCGAGGAGCCCACCTTCTACGAGTACCTGTCCGGGCGGCGGAACCTCCAACTACTCGCAAGCCTGTCGGGCCCCGTCGATCTGAAGCGCATCGACGAGGTCATTGAGTTGGTGGGGCTGAAGGGCCGCGAGAAGGACCCTGTACGGGCGTATTCCCACGGTATGAAACAGCGGCTGGGAATCGCCCAGGCGTTAGTCCCGCGGCCCGAGCTGCTGATCCTCGACGAACCCGCCTCAGGCCTAGACCCGAAGGGCCTCGTGGAAGTCCGCGACCTGCTCCAGCGCATCAACACGGAGGAGGGCATCACGGTCTTCCTCTCAAGCCACCTGCTCCACGAAGTCGAGTTGATCTGCACCGATGCCGCGATCGTTAGCGACGGGCGGATCGTGAAGCGGGACCGGGTGGCGAACCTGCTCAGCAGCCAGGAGACATCGGTGAGCATCGAGGTGGACGATCTGGAGCGCGGGCTGGAGGTACTGTCCGGTCTGGCATTCGTGAGTGAGGCCCAGCAGCGCGACGGGATGCTGACGGCCGTCTGCCCACCTGACGCCATCGCGGAGGTCAACACGGCGCTCGTGGAGGCCCACTTGCGGGTCTCGCGCCTGGCGCGGGAGCGGCTGACGCTTGAGGATCTATACATGGAATTGATGCAGTGACACCGTGAGGCCGGGGACCATGCGGGTACTCACCATCATCGTCGGCGAGCTGGTCAAGATGTTCCGGCAGCGCGGCACCTACGCCGGATACATCCTGCTGGCGGCGCTGATCGGGATGTTCGCCTGGGGCATCTGGGCGGAGGGACCATCGGCGGCATCTCTGGACAGGCAGTTCGGCGACGACATGGTGGTTGGCGGCAACACGATCTCCGGAGCCGTCGTCTCATACATGCTGCTGCGAGTGCCGGTCGCGGTGAATGTGTTCATTCCGCTCCTGGTCAGCATGATCGCGGGAGGCCTGATCGCCGGAGAGGCCCAACGCGGGACGCTGCGGGCGATGATGGTGCGGCCCATCCACCGGTGGGCAGCGGTCCTCGCCAAGGCCTGCGCCGCGTTCATCCACTCCACTTCTCTCGTGCTCTTTATGGGAGTGCTGTCATTGCTGGTGGGGTATATCGTGTTCGGGGGCGGCGATCTCGTCGCCGTCGAGGGTGGCCTGCGGATCTTCACCGAATGGGACGGAATTCGACGCCTGGCTCTCGCCTATGGAATCACGGCCCTGACGATGTGCTCCGTCGCCGCATTGGCGCTGTTCTGCTCGACGATTTTCGAGCACCCCCTCACGGCCTCGGGCGTGACGGTCGGGTTCCTCATCGTCAGTGGTGCGCTGATGCTGATCCCGTCTTTCGAGTGGCTCAGGCCGCACCTGCTCACCACGCACCTGAACGCCTTCAAACACGTCTTCGAACGCGACATCGTGTGGGCCGAGGTGCGTTACGACCTGATCTACGTGCTCTACTACACATTGGCGGCGGTCGGAGGGACGCTGCTGGTCTTCCAGCGGAAGGATATCACATGCTAGCGACAACAAAGCGGGCACGTCTACTCCTACTGCTCATGGTCGTGCTGTGTGCTTCCGCGGGTCTGGCCTCGGGCGCGTATGCTGACGGCCCGGCGCCGCTTGACCTGCTCAAGCGCGCTCTGAAGGTCCAGGACGGAGTGAAGGACTACACCGCGAAGGTGACGGTGGACGCGAAGATCCCGAATGCTGACATCCCAAGGCGCACGGTCAAGGTGTACGTGAAGCGCCCCGACAAGGTGTTCATCGACTCCCGGGGCATCGTGATCATCCCCAAGCGCGCCCTGCTGTTCGGGGACATCGGCAAGGACGTGGCGAAGGGCGCGGACGTGCTCCTCGCGGGGAAGAAGACCAAGCAGGGCGTGACGACCTACTGCCTGAAGCTGATCCCCAAGGCCGTCCCACGGAACGCCAAGGACCGCCCGACGGTGCTCATGTGGATGACCAGCGACCGCTGGACCATCAACCGGGTGCATGTGGTTGTCGGCGGCGAGGTGATGGCCAAAGCGGACTTCGCCTACGCCAAGACCCAGGGCTTCTGGCTGCCGACGCGAGTGAGTTGCCAGGTGGGCGGCCGCATCGCCAAATCCGGCGAACAGGCCAGGGTCAGCATGACCTTCGCCGATTACGCGGTCAACGTGGGACTCACGGACGAGTTCATGGACAAGAAAATCCAGAAGGCGCAACGGACGCGAGAGGGCCGACGCCGGCACCGGCCGGGGCATTGACGGGATGACGCAACGATTGTGTTGAGAAGCGCACCTGGATAGCTGCGGGGTAGCGAGACCGGTACCCGGTCTCTGTGACCGGGGCCCCGCAGGGCCATTCTGCCATCCTGAGCGCGTCCGTGGGGCCCCGCCGATTGTACGACATCGGCACCCCACGGCTATCTGACCCTTTCTCAACATAACCCAACTTGCGCCCGCTGCGTCGCCCAGGAACACAATGACCGTGAGCCGCGTTCAACCACTGTGGCCGACCCACGGGGAACTGGCCGACGCCCACGCTTCACCGAACTGACGCCGATCGGCGCGTGTGCCCGTCGGCTGGTGCATACGAAGGAGACCACCACCTGTGACAGAATGGGACAACGGCGCGCCTGACGATCAGGACGAGCGCTCAGACCCCGGTCCGGAGGCCGAAGGGGCGTCACCCGACCACGCCTCCGAAGAGCCCCAGGCGGAAGCCCAACCCCAGCCGGGGACGAGGTACCCCTGGGAAGTGCAGCTATCGGGCAGCGAGGAAGAACCGCAGACGAACCCGGAGCCTTGGCAACCGCCCGCGCCGGACGCAGCCGATGATGGGGGAGTGAAGGCTGCGTCGACAGGCGTCAAGGCGCTGCTGACCGCCATGGCTTTCCTGCTCGTGATGCTGCTGGTTGTGGGCGCCCTCGCGCTGAAGCTGTGGTATGACCGCATGGCCGCCCAGGACGCGCTAATGGCCTCAACCCGGGCAATGTCCCTGACGATGTCACCCCGGCTGTCGGGACCGATGAGCAGCCGGCTTGAGAATATCGAGGACGCGATCAGCCGCGGGCGGTTCGTGGAAGCCACGTCTCGGCTGGACAACATCCTCCGCGGGGCCAACACGGGTGCGGGACAGGGCTTCGAAGGCCCGGACCCGTCTCAGCCGTTCCCCTCGCCGGGCCTGCAGCCACCCGGGCAAGCTCCGGGTGGCATCGGCGGCCCACGGGGTCGCCCGGGGGGACCAGGGGGACCAGGGGGACCAGGGCGCCCGGGGCAAGGCCCGGGAGCCGGACCCGGGCCGCAAGCCCAGATGCGGGACCTTCCCCCGGAGACGGCGGAGTTCCTCAAGAAGAACCCGCGGATCGCGAATCTCGTGGGTCAGGCGAACATGATGGGTGTGAAGCTGAAGGAGAGCGGTGGCGACGTCACGCAACTGCGCAAGATCCGCGACGCAATCTTCGAGGCAGCCAGGCTGCACGACAAGGCCGCGGTTCTCAAGGGGCTCAAAGACTTCCAGCAGGAGTTCGGTAAGGAAGCCGACAAAGCCGGGCTCGACGTCCCGCGACCCGGTGGGCAGCGACCCCGGGGGGCCCGCCCGCAAGCGCGCCGCCCGCGAGCGCCAAAAGAGCCGCCCAGGGCATTCATGACCCTCGCCCAACGATGCGGCAAGGCATTGCGGGAGGCCCAGGCGGAGGGTAAGGACGTCCGCAAGGCCATCCGGCTGATGCAGCAATCGGAGACTGCGGCCAGGGCCGGCCATTTCCCCGAAGCGACGAAGCTCGCGCGAGCCGCCCTGAAAGAGCTGAAACACGCAGGCAAGCTGCCGCCACAGCCACAGCTCTTCCGGAACCCGGTGGTGCGCACACTGCTGGAGTTGATCAACGTCGAGGACAAGGACATCGGCAGCGCGCTGCAGGGCATGCGCGAGGCGTACGAGGTCGCGAAGGCCAACACCATCGACAAGGCGGCGGAGGCCCTGAGGGCAGGAATCGAGACCCTCGAGAATGTGGGCAAGCGGCGACGCGCGATCAGCAAGCAACTCGAGCAGGTCCGCAGCGGCGCCGTGAAGCCCCCATCTCGCGAGGAAATGCAGGCGCGGATGCAAGCGCAGATGCAGGCGCGCATGGAGCAGTTGCGCGGCACGGTCGGGAACGTGTTGGCGCAGGCGCAGGAGATGACACCGGAGGAGTTCGCGGAGAACCAGAACAAGCTCATCGACGCGCTGCTCGCGGCGGTCTTCCCTCCGCAGCCGGGGACGAAACCCGAGCAAGTGCCACCGGGGCCGGAGCCAGGTACGGCGCCCGAGCCCGACCTGCCCACTGAGCAGAGGGTCCGCGAGAAGATGCTGGAGGCCGCGGAGCCTTACCTGCAGGTCAAAGCCGACCCGGAGCAGAAGGAATTGGCGGAGGACCTCGCAGACCTGTTCCGGCGCGCGCGAGAACTCCTCGCCAAGCGCGAGTATGACGAGGCCGAGCTGCTGGTTGACCGTGGCCTGGCGCTCCTCGGGATCGGACTGCCGGACGAGGCGACGAACGCCTTCGCCCCGAGACCGGACACAGCGCCCAGCAGCAGCCTATCGCCGATCCTGGAGCCTACGGACCCGGGCAGGATCGAGATGCCCGAGATCGAGATGCCCGGAGCGCTCGACGACGCGCCGGTGTTGGATGCGGGCGTCTGGCAGCCGGCTCCGGAGGCACCCAGGGGAAGCACTGGGGCCCCCGCAACGGACGAATAGGCCGATGTATCAGAACTCGTACTCACAGCAGCACATGAAAGGCCGGGGGGCCACGGAAACCTACTGATGGCGAACCCAAGGCTGCCGTGCCACTGACACCGGGAGGAAACTGAGATGCGAGTAGCGATCCTGGGCGCAAGCCACTGGCATGTCGACCTGTACTACGTGCCTGCCTTGGCGAAGGCTGGGGCTGAAGTAGTGGCAGTCCACGACCCCGATGAGAAGGCGCTCAACCGGGTCTGCGCCGGGCTGGACTGTCCCCGGTATACGGACCACCAGAAGCTCCTGGATGAGGTCGCGCCGGACCTGGTCTTCGCCCACGCGCCCCACGCGCACATGACCGACCTCGCGGCGGACCTCATTGCGCGCCACCAGCCCTTCCACATGGAGAAGCCGATGGGCACGGACTGGGCCCGGCTGGACGCGCTGGCGGTCAAGGCGAGCACCGAGAAGGTGTGGACGTCCGTCGCCCTGGTCAGCCGCTATTACGGCGTCGTCGAGGCCCTGCGGAAGCTGAAGGAAGCCGGCGAGCTGGGGACGCCCTGTCACTACTACCACAGCTTGTTCGCGGGGTCTCCCCTGCGATACGACGACTGGGGCGTGGGCTGGATGCTGGACCCGGAGCTCGCGGGCGGCGGCCCACTGTGGAATTTCGGCCCCCACGTGATCGACCTGTTCCTGCACCTCGTGGACGATGACGTTGCGAGCGTGCAATGCTGGACGAACAGCAACGTCTACAAGCTGGCGATCGAGGACCAGGCCTCAATCCGACTGACCGGGCGCTCGGGAATCGTCGGTATCGGCGAGGTCAGTTACACGATGCCGAGCAGCTACGAGCGGTTCTTCTCCCTGACCACGGACGCGCTGCATGCCGGCGGCCCGGAGATGGGCTGCGGCACGCTGCTTCTGAGGGACGGCACCGAGTCGCCCTACGAGGGTCCTGACTCGGACACGGTCTACGAAGTGTACGTTGCCGACACGCTGCGCGCCTTCGAAGCCGGGGAACCGGCTCGGGCGACGATCCGTGACATGGCCCGCGTGCTGAGAGTCATGGCGGCGGCGAAGACATCGGCTGAAACGGGCGTCGAAGTCGAGCTTCGCAAGGCGTGACCGCCGACCCCGTACTGCACCGACGGATCCAGAGGATTCCTGCCACCCAGTCTCGAAGGGACGAGTGGCAGTTTCGTCTTCGACTAACCGTTGCTGGGGGGATCGTGTGCCCATGAGAACTGAAGCGCTGCTGCTGTGCGGCCCTGCGGGGACGGGCAAGACCGACCGGATGATAGACGAGTACATACGCCATTCCGACACCCACGGTGATGACGGCGTGGCGCTGATTCTGCCCGCCGCTCAGGCCGCGACGCGAGTCAGCAAACTGATCGTGGCGCGCTGTGGAAGGCACGGCCTTTTCGACCCCCGCATCTTCACCTTCCCCACTCTCGCCGAGACCCTCCTCGACGCCAACCACAAGCCTGTTCGCCGCATCTCGAGCCTGCAGCAGCGGCTTCTCGTCAGGGATGTCGTGAAACGCCTGGTGGCGGAGGGGCGTCTGCCGTACCTGTCGGGAGTCTCGGAGTATCGCGGGTTCGTCGCCGCAGTGTCCAGTGTCATCGATGAGCTCAAGCGCGCCGCCGTGGAGCCCTCCGAGTTCGTCGAGATCGCCCGCCGCAGGATCCCCGACCACCCGGCCAATGCCGACGTCTCTGCGATCTACGAGGCCTACCAGCGCGAGCTGACTCAGCGCAAGTTGTACGTTCAGCGAGTTCACCACGACCCAGATTGAGGTGCTGCGGCTCCTCTGCGAGGGCGTCCAGCGCTGCGTCGTCACGCTATCCATTGAGCCGGAGGGGCGGCCGCAGTTGTTCGCGGTGCCCCGGCGTACGAGAGATCGGCTTGGCCGGTCCCTCGCCGACGTCGCCGACGTGCAAGAGGAGTGGCTGGAGCCGCCCAGGCCGGCGAGCGCTCTCGCCGGCCTGCGGCAATGCGTGTTTGGTGAGGCCGACGCGGGCGCGCTGGAGGACGACGACAGTGTGCAGGTGATCGGCGCTCCGGGCGTGCGCGCGGAGGCCCGGGAGATCGCGCGCCGGGCGAAGCGGTTGATACTGGACGGGACCCCGCCGGACGAGATCGCGGTGGTCCTGCGGTCCATGGACGGCTACGACCTTGCCGTGCGGGATGCTTTCGCCGACTACGGTGTCCCCGTCGAGGTGAGTGGCAAGCAGTCGCTGGGCCGCATTCCGGCGGTGCAGGCGGTTCTCGACATCCTCGACGTCATCACCGGCGGCTACCGTCGAGCCGATGTGGTGAAGCTGCTCAACAGCAACTACGTGGACAGCCAAGACCTGCTGACGGACGGCCAGCCGCCAACGGCGGACGAGTTCGAGAGCATCGCCCTGAAGGCCAATACCATCGGTGGCCGCCAAGAGTGGGGCACGCAGCTCGGGTTGCTGAGCAGGCGTCTGACTCGGGAACACGAGCGGGCGCAGCAGGCGGTGATCGAGGACGAAGATGAGGAGCGACCGCGCACCCCGGAGGCAATCAACCGGGAGCGCGACGTGGTCGAGCGCTGCGGGAGGATGCTCAACGGGCTCTTTGCGCTGTTGGACCGGGTTGAGAAGGCGGCCACGCTTCCCGCTGCGGTCCGCGCCCTGGGGGCTACGGTGACAACGCTGCGGATCGTGGAGCGTGCCCGCGACGACGCCCCAGACTTGCAGGGAGCCGCCCGGGACCTGCAGGGTCTGAGCGCGCTGCTCAACGGACTACGAGAACTCGGTGAATCCGGCCGCGAGCTGGGTGCCGCCGAAGTCCTTGAGGCCGGGGATTTCCCCGCGCTTGTGCGCGAGCTCGCCGACAGCGAGGCGGCCCCCGCCGACCCACGTTTCGGGGGCGCGGTGCAGGTGCTCAATGTCCACGAGGCGCGGCAGCTCAGGTACCGGCATGTGTTCGTGCCCGGCCTGACCGAAGGCGTGTTCCCGCGTGCCCGCCGACAGGACCCCTTCTACCACGATGACGCCCGGCGAAGGCTGAGCGCCAACCGCGTGGTCCTCGAGGCCCGACTCCCACAGCAAAGCGAGGAGACCTTCCTGTTCTACGCGGCCCTCTCGGCGGCCACCGAGTGCGTGTGGCTCAGTTATCCGACCAGTGACGCCCAGGGGCAACCCAGTCTGCGGTCTCATTACCTGGACGAAGCGCTGTCGCACTTCTCGAAGCCCCCGCGAGAGGACATCACGCGGCTTTCCCAGGTCACGGTGACCACGGGGGCCGCGCGTTGTCCGAGGGAACTCGCCGAGAGCGCGATGCAAACCCTCTGGCGAGAACCGGCTGAAACGACTGCTTCGGACGGGGCCACGATGAACGCCGTCGAGGCGCTGCGCAAGACGGTGCCGGAGCTGCTCCAGCGCTCGACCAGAGGCGCGGCGGCTGAGGACGAGCGAGACTCCCGGAGGCGCCTCGGGAAATTCGACGGCGTCGTCGAGGCCCCGGCGGTGCAGGCCGTGCTGCGCTCCGACTTCGGGACCTCCCACAAGTACAGCGCCGGCCAGTTCTCCGCCTACGGGCGCTGCCCGATGGCGTTCTTCCTGGAGCGAGTGCTCGGCCTCGAAGCCCTTGAGGATCCCACCGAGGAGATCGAGTCCCGCGACCTGGGCAACATCGCGCATCGGACACTGAACCGGTTTTTCGCCGAGCGCACCCATGGGCGGGAC
Organism: Candidatus Zipacnadia bacterium; assembly: GCA_029821745.1. Taxonomy (GTDB): domain Bacteria; phylum Armatimonadota; class Zipacnadia; order Zipacnadales; family JABUFB01; genus JALGSS01. The sequence continues at coordinate 14,110 of JALGSS010000064.1, read as the reverse complement.
AACTGGCGCCCCCTGGGATCCGACGAACTCGAAGCCGAAATGGCCCGGATGGACGCAGAGCTGGCCAAGGTCTTCGCCGAGTGGAATGCCCGAGGACTGGTCCCCCACCGCAGACTGTGGGACATCACCCACCAGCAACTGCGCGACGACCTGCGGGCGCTTCTGGAGTTCGAGACTAAGGAGAATGCAGGCGGCAAGGCCCCGCCACGCGCCGTCTGGGCCAACGAGGTCCCGTACGGAGAGGACGCGGATTTCGGGATCGGCGAGGGCGAGGACCGAGTGCTGGTCCGGGGGCGCATCGACCGAATCGACGTAGTCCCAGGCACCACGCCCCTCCAGTACGTCGTGCTCGACTACAAGACCGGGCGTGGCGGGAAGGCCGGCGACATCCTCAACGGGATCGACTTCCAACTGCCCCTGTACTGCCTGGCCGCGCGAGAGGTCTTCGAGGGCCACACGATCGAGCCCCTCTACTGGGCCTACTACTGCGTGCGGCGCAAGATTAAGTTCGCCGGAAAGGTCCCCGCGTCGCGCATCAAAGTGAGCATTGAGGACGCGCTGGAGGCCGCCGCGCGTTACGTCCACGCGTACGCCGGAGCAATCCGAAGCGGCTGGTTCGCGCTGCAGCCGAAGGTCTGCACGGACTACTGCGCCTTCAAGGGCATCTGCCGGTACAGCGCCCATCGTGTCGCGCGGAAGGAGCCGGCGCCTGACGCCGGCGCGCCGCTGGAATCGGGAACTCGGGGGGATCAGGATGTCTGACCTGAACGCCAAGCCGCCTCTGGATGCGGCAGCTCGAGAGCGCGCGATCAAGACTCTCGACCGGCACGTGTTCCTCGATGCGGGCGCAGGCTGCGGGAAGACCCACGTGCTGGTTTCCCGCTACCTGCACATCCTCGATGCGACCCCGGACGCATCCCCTCGCGAGATCATCGCCGCGACCTTCACCAAGAAGGCCGCCGCTGAGATGAAGGAGCGGCTTCGCGGCGAGTGTCGCGCACGAACAGGCGGCGAGGATCGGGCGAAGTGGGAACGCATCGCCCGGGAACTGGAGACCGCCCCCATCGACACAATCCACGGGCTCTGCAGCCGTCTGCTGCATGAGAACGCCGTCGCCGGGCAGGTGGACCCAAACTTCGCCGTGCTCGAGGAAACCGACGCCCGACTGATGCTTGAAGAAGCGGTGCGGCGCACGCTTCTGGACAGGCTTGCGGGCGACAGTGAGACGGCGGCGGAGCTCGTGGCGAACTTGGGGATTGGGCCGGCGTGCGAGGCACTCGCGGATCTGATCGCGGACCGGGGGCGCTTCGAGGCACTGCTCCTGCCCGATGGGCGTCCCCGGGAGCCGGACGAGGTCCTGGAATGCTGGGAGGCCATCGGGACGGACCTGAAGCAGCATCTTCTCCAGGCCATGCAGCGCCGGCCTGCGTGGGTTGAAGCGAAGCGCGTTCTTGCGAGCGTCACGGGCACCAACCCGAAGTGCAAGCTGGAGCTACTCCGCGCCGAGAAGGCGGAACTGGTTGCTCTCGCGGGGAACGAGGCCCTGCCGCTGGAGCGCCGGCTGCGCGCGCTCCCGAACCTGCGAGACGGCACGGTGCGGAAGGGCAAGCCGGAGGACTGGCCGTCGGAAGACCAGATGGATGCTGTGTGCGAGGCCCTGCGGTCCTTCACCACGAAAGCCGGCGCAAACCGCAAATTGATCGACGAAGTGGCGCAGGAGGATGACCCCGAAATCCTGGTGGCCTCGGCGCGGCTCACGAGCGCTGTGGGCTTTGAATTCCAAGCGGCGCTGGCGGCGTATGAAGCGGCCAAACAGGCGATGTCCGCCCTCGACTACGAGGACTTGCAGCTCAAGGTGAGGGACCTGTGGGAGAGCCATCCCGATGTCCTGGCGATGTACCAGAAGCGCGTGCGCCACGTGATGATCGACGAGTTCCAGGACACCAACGGACTACAGAAGGCGATCCTCTGGCCGCTGAGCGAGGGCGGCGGCATCCGGTTCGTGGTCGGCGACGCCAAGCAGTCCATCTACCGCTTCCGCTCGGCGGACGTCACGGTCTTCAACAAGACGCGAAGAGACATTGACGACAGCGCCGACGGCACCGTGGAGAGACTGGAGGTCAACTTCCGCTCCACACCGGGGATGACCGCGTTCTTCAATGAGCTGTTCGGCAATGAGCAGGTCATGGGCAGCGATCCGGGAGCGCCATACGAAGCCATCTACGAACCTCTGCACGGTTACCGAGAGGCCGACGACCCGACGGCACTGGAGGCGTATGTGATCGGCCCGGCTGCCGGGGACGATGAGGACGAGGAGAGCAGCGCCAGTTCCATCGGGGACCTGCGGATGGCCGAGGCCGCGCTACTGGCCCAGAGAATCCAGGAGTTGGTGGCCGGCGGGACGCAGGTTTTCGACAAGCCCGCCGGGCAGTGGCGACCCGTGAGGTACGGGGACTTTGGGATGCTGTTTAGGGCCATGGGAGACATCGGGCTCTATGAGCGGGCGCTCCGAATGCGGGACGTGCCCTATTACGTAGTCTCGGGTCGCGGGTTCTACAGCCGGCAGGAAGTCCAGGATGTCATCAACTGCCTGAGGGTGCTGGAGAACACCCGCGACGAGATCGCCCTCATTGGTGTGCTGCGCTCACCGATGTTCGCCCTGTCCGACGAAACACTGTTCTGGCTGAGCCGCAGCCCAGGGAACTGGTGGGACCGCCTGCAGGCAGCGAGGCAACCCACGGGAGCCGGGCCGCTGTCACAGATCGAGCCCGGGGAACTGGGGAAAGCGCAGTTCGCGGCGGATACCCTCCGGCATCTTCGGTCGTGCAAAAACCGACTGTCCCTGGCGCGGCTTGTGAATGAGATTGTCGAGCAGACGGGGCTCTCGGCGACGATGGCGACCCAGTTCGGCGGCGAGCAGACGGTCTCGAACATATGGAAGCTGGCCGACATCGCCGGGGACTTCGAGCAGTCCGGGAGCCACAGCCTGCGGGGCCTGATTGAGCGGCTCGCAGACCTCGTAGTGCGCGAAGAGCGCGAGGGGCAGGCGCCGGTCGAGGAAGAGGAAAGCAATGTCGTCAAGTTGCTGACGATCCACAAGGCCAAGGGGCTCGAATGGCCAGTGGTGATCGTCCCGGACTTGCAGCGTGGCCGGCACAGGGCCCGCGAGGGACGCCTGCTGTGCCATCCCCAGTGGGGCGTCGTCGCGGGGATCAGAGAGCTCGACCAGGAGAAGACCCAGTGGCCCTTCATCGGCACGGCGATCCACCGGCGGAACCAGGCCGAGGAAGTAGCGGAGGCCCGGCGGCTGCTCTACGTGGCCTGCACCCGTGCCCGCGACCGACTGATCCTCTCCTCGGGACTGAAACAGTGGGAGAAGGTGCCCGAAGACACGTCGCTGGCCTGGCTGGCTGCAGGTCTGGGCCTGAACCTGGAGGGCCCCGGGGAAGCCCAACTGGACGGCGACGGCTGGCAAGGCCTGGCCGACGTGCGCCCGGCTGACGCGGTTGATGAGCCCGAGCCACCCTTCGGGGCCAAATCTGCGCCCCTGATCGCCGAGATCAAGCCGCGAGATGTGCTGGAGGGGGCCCTGTCCAACCGGGCCGACGGATCCGCCGTGTCCGAGCTGATCCGGCAGATATCTCCCGTTCCGCTCAGGCATTCGGCCAGAGAACGCTTCCACGCGACGGCTCTCGCGACCTACCTGGACTGCCCCTGGAGGTACAAGCTGCGGTACATTGATGGTGTGCCCGAGGAGATGCCCTCTCCCCCTGCGCTGGACGAGACGGAGCAGTTGTCCGCGCTGGAACTGGGAGACGTGGTCCACGCGTTGCTGCGCTACGTGGGCACGGGAGGCAAGGCGCGGCTCGCGGAGGCCCTGCACAGCGATGTGGCCTTCGACACCCGCGTGGCGACCCGAGCGCAGCAGAGCCTCGCCGACATCGAGGAGCGGCTCGCGTGGTACCTGGAGTCTGACACCTATGTGCAGCTCGTCCGGCCCGCGACGCGTCTCCGAACTGAGATGACGGTTCTTTTCGAGGTCGAAGGCGCACTGATCGAAGGGAAGATCGATGCGCTGGTCGAAGATGATAGAGGCGGGCTCCATGTGCTGGACTACAAGACGGGGCAGCATGACCCCCGTAGCGCGCGTGAGCATGAGTTTCAGCTTGGACTGTACTGCGCCGGAGTGCAGCGGACAGCCACCGGCAATCTGGCATCCGCGGCGGTTGTGTACCTCAACCGTTCTCAGCCGCAGTTCGTCCCTATCAACGTGAACACGACGCCGGAGCAGTCGCTGGCCGAGGCCCTGGCTGCCACGAAGGGAATCAGAGAAGGACGATTCGACGCGGCGCCGGGAGACCACTGCGCTGGTTGTGCACTGAAGTGGGCTTGCCGAAGCGAAGGCTGGGACAACCAGGAGGAGTCGACATGAAGAACACGCGGACGACCGTTTGTCGTGGCCTGTGGATCGTGGGCATGCTTGCCTTGCTGCCTGTCTCCGGTCTGGTCTGGGCGCAGGCTCCACAGGCAGACGCGGGGGCCGAGAAGCCGCTCAACGGCACGCTGAGCAGCATCGGCGAGGGCGAGGACCTGATCCACGTGCTGACCGTGTGGGGCACGCCGTACGAAATGGGCTACGCCCACGGCAAGTTGTGCGGCGACCGCATCCGGGCCTTCTACCTGCGGTTGACCATGGCTGCCAGCTTCGAGATGGGCGGCGACACGAAGGTCCTGGATCAGGCCTGGGCGGCCATGGAGCCCTACGTGCCGAAGCGCTACCAGGAGGAGATGAAGGGGCTTGCGGATGGAGCGGGGATCGACATCAAGATGGTCCGCTGGGCGCACGTGGTCCCCGACCTATCCGAGTTCCACTGCACCTTCTTCGCTGCCTGGGGCGACGCCACGGAAGACGGCAAGCTGCACCAGATCCGGGCACTCGACTACGAGATGAGAGCCGGCATCCAGGATGAGCCGGCGCTGATCGTCTGCAAACCAAAGGGGCGCAATGCCTTCGTGCAGGTCGGCTGGCTCGGCTTCATCGGAGTGATCTCGGGGATGAGCGCCGAGAAGATCGCTCTCAGCGAGATCGGTGAGCACTTCAGCGACGACGTGGAGACCCTCGCGGGGGAGCCCATGCCCTTCATCATGCGCCGCGCCCTGGAGGATGCGGACACGCTGGACGAGGCCGTCGAGATATTCAAGACGGCCCATCGCACCAGTTCCTTCCTCTATTGCGTGGGTGACGGGAAGATTCCGGCGGCGCGGAAACTGCGCACTTCGAAGGACTTCTGCGAGGTCTACGGGCCCGATGACCAGGGGGACAGAGCGCTTCCGAACGTGGTATACTGGTCCATGGGGACGGAGGGCCCTGAAGGCGAGGGCAAGTGGAACAAGAACGTGCGCGAGGTCCTGACGTCCAAGCTCGGGAAGATCGATGAGACGGTGGGGATGAAGGACATCATGACGGGCCTCGGCACGGGCAATTTGCACGCGGTGCACTACAACGTGAGCGACTTGGTGCTGTGGGTGGCGAACGCGACGCCGGCTCCTGAGTTCGCTCCGGCCTACAAGCAGAACTTCCTGCGTTTCAGCCTTGCCGACGCGTTGCGATAGGTCGGCGGATCCGACGGTGATCCCGCGTCTTCAGACGACGCTGGTCTGCGCCGCCTGACACCTGCGCACCCGAAGGCCCCTCATCCGGGGCGCCGATGCCGACCCGCTACCTGCGAGGTACGCAATCCATGAGGCAGAACCCTATGCTCTCCCATCGCTACCGACTAGTATTGGTCGCCCTTGCCCTGCTTGCGCTGGTCCCGGCCGGCGGATGCAAGGGAGAAACGAGCGCCTTTGAACGGGCCAAGCAAGCTGCGCGGAAGCAGCCCAACTCTGTCGACGCTCTGATGACCCTGGGCACCGCGTACTTCGACAAGGAGATGTACAACGACGCGTACATCGCCTTCAACAAGGCCAAGGAGCTGGACCCCAAGAACGCCAAGGCTCTGCACAAACTGGGCGCGACCAATCTGAAGCTGGGCGATGCGGACGAAGGGATCAAGCTACTCAAGTCGGCCCTCGCCGGGAAGCCGGATTTCGTTGATGCCCACGTGTCGATGGCTCGCGCATACTTGATGAAGGAAGAGCCCAAGAAGGCCATCACGCATCTTGAGCGCGCCCTCAAAGAGGACCCCACTGCGCTGGAAGCGCGGATCAGCCTCGTCTACGCCCGCTACATGGCGAAGGACCTCAACGGCGCTCTCGCGACCGCGAAGCAGGCTGTCGAGGACCACCCCGCCTCCGCCGATGCCCACTATGTCTACTCTGAGATGTTGCTGACGAACGGGGACATGGGGCAGGCAGAGCGCCAACTGCGCACAACCATGTCCCTGGACGCGAAGCATGCGAAGGCCATGTTCGGCCTGGCGACGGTGCTGCTGCGAGAGAAGCGCGGTTTCGAGGAAGCGCGGAATCTCGCGCAGGGATCTGCTGAGATCGAGCCGGCCGATGGTGCTCCCGCGGCGGCAGCCGCATGGGCGCTTTACTTGCTCGGGCGAAAGGCAGAGGGCCTCGACGAGCTCAAGAAGGTCTGCCTGGACCACCCCCTCAACCACCTGAACTGGCAACTATTCGCGAATGCGCTGACGGACGCCGGGTTCGAGGATGAGGCCAAGCTGGCGGCCAAGTATGCCCGGAGGGCTGCGCCGCGACGCGTAAGTGAAGCGCAGAGGGCCCTCGCAGCGTCCGCGGCAGCGGAAAGGGCGACGCGGGCGTTCGACCTGGACAAGAACAAGACCGCCTCGCAGGCGCCGGAGAGCAGCGCCGAACCAACTCCCACCACCGAGTCGCCGGAACCCGAAGGTGAGCAGGCATCCCAATGAAGCTGCTGTACCTCTCCCGCGCCGACGTCGAAGCACTGGACGTATCGATGGGCCAGGTCATTGACGCAGTCGAGGCGGGCTTCAAGCTGAAGGGCGAGGGCAAGACCCAGATGCCCCCGAAAACCGCCATTCACCCCCGAGGTGATGGCACGTTCCTTCACGCCATGCCCGCGTATATCGGCGGCGATATGGATCTGGCGACCCTGAAGTGGGTCGGCGGCGCCGATGATAACCACAAGCTTGGCCTGCCGACGATCAGCGGCCTGATTGTGGTGAATGACCCGGACACCATGTTCCCCCTCGCGATCATGGACTGCATCTGGGTCACCGCGATGCGCACGGGCGCGGCGAATGCAGTGGCGATGAAGTACCTTGGCCCCCCGGACGCGCAGCAGGTCGCCGTCCTCGGATGTGGCGTCCAGGGCCGCAGCAACCTCGTCGCGATGGCCGCCCACTACCCGAACATCAAGCGGTGCCGGGCATGGGACCCCAACGCAGACGCCCTGAGCAAGTACGTGGGCGAGATGGGCGAGCGCGTCGGGTTCGAGGTGGAGCCCGTCGATAGCCCTGAGAGCGCCGTGCGCGGTTCGGATGTCATCGTCACCGCAGGCCTCAGCCCGCGTGACCCAGAGCCGTACATTCCCTTCGAGTGGCTCGAACCTGGCGCAATGGCCGCGCCGGTGGACTACAACGGGTCGTGGATGCAGGACGCATTGCAGGGCGTTGACAAGCTGGTCGTCGATGACCACGCCCAGATGGACTACTACCGCAATAAGGGTTACTTCGCCAACACGCCGAGGCCCTGTGCGGACCTGGGGGAGGTCGTCGCGGGCCTCAAGCCAGGGCGTGAACGGGACGATGAGATCACGATGTCCATGTGTATGGGTATCGCCGTCGATGACTGCGTGACGGCGGGCATCCTGTACAAGGCCGCTCGAGAGCGCGCAGTGGGCACGGAACTGCCCCTGTAGCGGTGCCGGCACCGGGGACTGAAGGCATGCGAAAGGACCGGCTCAAAGCCGGTCCTTTTCCGTCAGTGCCCATTCCACGACGTAAGTGTGCGCGACTCCAGAAGGGATACGTGTGCAGCACGGAGAAAGAGAGTGCACTGGCGCCAGGACCGGATCGTGCAACTGCGCGGGATGTTGGGCCCAGGTCCGGGAGCCGCCATAGCTAGTCGGGTTGTCTGGGGTTAACAAGCCAACTGGGGGCCTGACATGCGAGACCCTATTCCGGAGCGGATTGCTCAACTCGAGCGCGAGGTGGCCCTGCGGGACCGTCAGCTCGAGGCCGTTGCACAACTGGCCGGTCAACTCAGTTCCGTCACGATGCTCGCCGAGACGATACAGGAGGCGCTCGTCACCAGCTTGCGCCTCGTGGACGCTGACGCCGGGTCGATCATTCTCCTCGATCCGGAGAAGGAGAAGCTCGTGTTCCGGTATGTGATCGGCGATGCCGCCGAGTCCCTCACCGGAATGGAGATCGACGTCGACCAGGGCATCGCCGGAGCCGTGTTCCACGCCGGCAAGACACGTATCAGCGAGGACATGGCCAAGGAGCAGGACCACGACCGAGAGCTTGGAGAGAGGATTCACTACACCACGCAGAATATGGTCACGGTGCCTCTGAAGCGCTACGGCAGCGAGTGCATCGGTGTCATGCAGGTGCTCAACACGACCGACGGCCACTTCGACGACAACGATGTGGCGACCCTGGACATCCTCGGAGCCCAGGTAGCGTCGGCCATCGATTCGGCACGACTGCAGGAGGAGGCCCGCCTGGCGCAGGTTGTCAAGTTCATCGGGGATATCAGCCACGACGTCAAGAACATGATCACCCCGGTGCAGACTAGTGCGGAGACCCTCGTCTTCATCGGCGAAGACGTGTTCACCCAGTTCGACGAGATCCTCGCCGCCGCAGAATGCCCGGAGTCCTGCAAGCAGCAGATCAGTGATACCATCGGCGAATTGCGCGACCTGATGCCCGAGATGGTCGACCTGATGCTTGACGGCTCGGCTGCGGTCCAGCAGCGAATGGCGGAGATATCGGCGGCCGTGAAGGGCATCGTGTCGGAGCCGCATTTCGAGATGGCGGATATCGTCGAGGCATCTCAGCGGGCGGTGGGCCTGCTGGCGCACTCCGCGGACAAGGCCGGAATCTCAGTGACCGTGGAGCCGGTGGGACAGATACCCGAGTTCCCGATGGACAAGAAGCAAATCTACAACGCGGTCTACAACCTCGTGTTCAACGCGATGGACGCGTGCGACGAGGGCGCAAGCATTACAGTGCGTATCCTGGCACAGCCCGACGGCGAATTCCCAGACGGTGGTTACTGCCAGGTGGACTGTGTAGACACGGGCTCAGGCATGCCCGAGCATGTGCGTGAGAAGCTGTTCACGCCTCACGCGGTCAGCACGAAGCCGATGGGCACCGGCCTCGGCACGCAGATCATCAAGAACGTGGTCGATGCCCATGATGGAGCCATATGGGTCGAGAGCGAGGACGGCGTCGGCACCACGATCAGCTTCAAGATAGCCCTGGACCGGGAGATCTCGGCATCATCGCAGGGCCAATCGCCCACGGCCTAGGCCGTCACGAGATGTGATCCCAGGGCGCCGCGCCTCCAGCGGCGCCCGCAGTGTTTTCCGCAAGGGAATATCCACATCCGCGAAAGCCCCACGGGAGGAAGTACGCATGACGGTTTTCGATTACTGCAACCCGGTCAACCTGATGTTCGGCCCCGGCCAATTCAGCCGGCTGGGCGAGTGTGTGCGGCCCGGCGAAGGCCGTGCGTTGCTGGTGACCGGGCGTAGCGCCGCCCGCAGGCTGGGTTATCTCGATCACGCCGTGGCGATGCTCCGAGACCAGGGCGTTGACGCGGTGGTCTACGATCAGGTTCCGCAGAACCCGACGGATGAGGTGGTCGATGCCGGGGGCACGATCGCCCGCGACGAGGGCTGCGACCTGGTGGTCGGCTTGGGCGGCGGAAGCGCAATGGATGCGGCGAAGGGCATCGCAGTTGCCGCAACCCACGCCTTCCCGGTTCGTGAGTTCCTCGTGGCCGACGAAGGCGGCAACAAGCGAATGCCGACTGATAAGACGCTGCCCATCATCTGCGTCACGACGACAGCGGGCACGGCCTCAGAGTTGACGCCCTTCGCGGTAATCACAACGAAATCCGCGAAGCAAAAGAGCGCCATCAGCAGCCCGCTCATCTACGCAAGAGTAGGGATCTGCGACCCACAGCTCACCTACAACGTGCCGCCCGAAGTGACAGCCACCACCGGCGTCGATGTCCTTTGCCACGCGATCGAGGGGTACATATCGACGGCCGCGGGGCCACTGACTGATCTGGCCGCGGAGGAGGCGATCCGGCTCGTCGGCGCGTACCTGCCGACGGCGGTTGCCGACGGCGGCAACCAGGAGGCCCGCTACCACATGTCGCTGGGGAACCTGCTGGCCGGGATGCCGCTCTCGAACTGCGGCGCGAACCTCATGCACGGGCTTGAGCACCCGGTGAGCGCCCACTACCCCGACGTAGCCCACGGCGCAGGACTCGCGGCGCTCCTCATCGCTTACGCCGAGACGTGCTGGGAAGCCGCGCCAAAGAAGTTCGCCCGCGTCTCGGCCCTGCTCGGGGGGCCCGAAGACGGCTCGCAGGCCGCCGCGGTGCTCGAGGAGTTGCTCGACAAGGTGTCCCTGAACATCAAGCTCTCGGCAACGAGGGGATTCTCGAAACGCTTGCCGATGACGCGCTTAGCTACATGGGCGGCGCGATTGAGAAGACCCCTGGCTGTCCGGACCGCGGCTGTCTCGTGGACATCCTCCGGGCGAGCCACTAGAGCCCGAGCAAGCCGGCCGGCACCCGGGTCACCAAGGAGACCGTAGCGCCTCATGATCGATAGGCCCGACCTCGTGACCGTCCTGCCGTACCTGCTCGTCCCGGCAATCCTGGGCCTCGTGCTGCTCCTGTGGGCCAAGCGCCGCGGCGCCACGTGGGCACAGGTCCAGTTGTCTTTCGGCGCGGCCATGCTCGGCGCATTCATGACCGCGACCGGCTGGATTTTCGCGGCCTATCTCTCCGGCCGGCCCCTGAGTATGATCAAGGTCGTGGGCTCGGAGCTGCTCGTCGCAACGGCCTGCGGGCTGCTGGCGTTTTTCGGCACCATGCCCCACGAACTAGACATGACGGACGAACTGAATCGACGCTCCACACGCGAAGAAGAGTGATCCACATGCAACTTGTCTGCCAGTCGCTACTCTCCTCTACCGCTGCCCAGGCGGTCCATGATCTGCATGGTTCGGGAGCGACCGCTGTCGACATCACCTTCGGCGTCGCGCAGCACCTGAACATCGACGATCCCGCCCAGGTCGGGCGTGTCCGCGAGGCGCTGGACGTGACCGGCATGCGGCCGTACTCCGCCCACTGCAGCTTCGGGCCCCATGCCGACCTTTCAGCGACCGACGCAGCGGCACACGAAGCAGCCATCGCCGGGCATGTCCGCGAAATCGAGGTCGCCAGGCAGCTTGGGATAGAGGTAGTCATAGTCCATCCCGGCGTCGACACAAAGCCCGAGACGCGGAACGCTCAGCTTGCCGCCGCAGCCGATGGCATGGCGCGGATCATGCCTGCCGCGGAAGCCAACGGAGTGCAGGTGGCCTTCGAGAATCTCCCGCCCTCGTATATCGGCGACAGCATTGAGGAACTGGTGCGATTGGTTGACGGCGTCAACTCATCCTACGCCGGCTTCTGCCTGGACACCGGGCACTGCAATCTGTGCAGAATCCCCATCGGCGGGATGGTGGAGGGGTTCGGCGAGCGCATCCGCGCGATCCACTGGCACGACAATGACGGAACGGGCGACCGGCACCGCATACCGGGCTCTGGGACCACGGATTGGCCGGGCTTCTTCGGGGCTCTGGCGAGGATCGGCTACGACGGCCCGGTGATGCTCGAGGCCGACCCGAGGCCGATGCCCCTTGCCGAGGTCGCGCGCTTGGGACAACTCGCCCTCGACGAGCGCCGCGCGATGTACGTCTGACGAGCGCAAAGAAACGACAACCTTGCGATCAGAGCGGGCGCGCATGTGCCTGCTTACTGTCTGGGGAGCGATCAGAGATGCGAGCACAATCTGCCGTACTCGCGGCCCTTTGGCTGTGCGCAGCGGGCTGGTGCCTGACCAATCTGGCGCCCAACCCCGGGCTGGAGATCGACGATAACGGCGACGGCGTCGCGGACCACTGGGCTGCCGAGATCCACGAGAACGAGGGCGCTGCGGGCGCCTTCGCCATCGACGCGGACGTGAAGCACTCGGGGCAGGCATCCCAGCGGGTCGACCACACCAGCAACAACTCCGCGTGGGTGCGCCAGAGCTTGATGAGCGTATCCGTGAACCCGAACACCACCTACCGCTTCAGCGTGTGGGCCAAGGCCACCGGCAGCTACGCCGCGCTGGCATATGAGTTCCGGGGCGATAAGGACTACGTGAGCACGTACGTCGCCACAGAGAAGAGCTCGGATGAATGGCGGGAGCACTCGAAGGTCATCACCACCACGGCCGAGACCAGGACGATGAAACTGTCCCTGATCACGAACGGTCCCGGTACGGCGTGGTTCGACGACGTGTCCATCGTGGAGATCGGTGAGCGCCCCCACATCAAAGCCGCCCGTGTTTCCGAGCCGGTGACGGTCGACGGGGAACTGAACGAATCCCCGTGGGCAAACACGGAACAGGTCAGCGAGTTCTTCGTGCTCAATGGCGAGGGCGCGCTTGCGCCGGCCCAGACGCGCGTGAAGGCCTGCTATGACGCGCAGACGCTGTATCTGGCCTTCGAGTGCGACGAGCCCAACATGGCGGGGCTGGTGCGCACGTCGCAGGAGGACACGACACGCGTGTGGTCGGATGACTGCGTGGAGGTGTTCGTGGACACCGAGTACCGGCGGACCGGCTACCTGCATCTTGGCGTCAGCGCGGGCGGCGGAAAGTGGCAGGAGCGCAGCAGCGGCGCCCGATGGTACACCGACTGGTACTCCCACGGAAGCGGCCCAGCGGCGAGCGGCAACTGGCAGGCCGCGGTGAGTCTGCACGAGAACCAGTGGATTGCGGAGTGCGCCATTCCCTTCGCGACCGTCGGCTCCGAGCCGTGCCTGGGCAAGGTTTGGGGCGTCCAGTTCTGCCGCACCCGCCGCGCGACGGGGCAGGAGCAGAACGCGTCCTGGTCGTACGTGGGCGCGGACAAGTACGCCCAGCCTGAACGGTTCGGCACCCTCGTCTTCCAGCCCGGCCCTTCCTCTCCCCCACGCGTCATCACCTTGCAGACCGTGGCCGGCGACCACGAGCCGCTCATTGTCCCGCAACCGACGAAGGTGTCCTGGCAGAAGGGCGCCCTACGTCTGTCCAGCGAAACGGCGATCCGGATCGCCGAGGAATCCCAGCGCCCCGATGCTGAGTGGCTGCGCGATGCCATCAAGGGGCGTTTCGGACTCGAGCCTGCAATTGTCGTCGCGCAAGGCGAGGCGAAGACCGGCTGGATCGATCTCGCGGCCCCGGCGGACGCATCTTTGGCTGACAACGGGGAAGCGTACCGTCTGAACGTGACACCCGCGGGTGCCTCAATCGCCGCGAGTGGACCTCGTGGCCGGCTGTACGGTGCGGGGACACTGCTGCAGATGCTCGCGCGCGATGACGCCGGAGTCTTCTGCCGGTGCGCGACCATCGAGGATGCGCCGAAGCTCAAGTGGCGCGGGTGGCACATGGCCTCACCGTCCGCCGACGACCTTCCCACGTACAAGCGGATGGTGGATGTCCTCGCGCTGCTCAAGTACAACACCATCGTGTGGGAGGTCAACAGCCGGCTTCAATACGAGACCCACCCGAAGGTCAGCGAAGAGGGCGCGCCCACCAAGGCGCAGCTCAAGGAACTCGTGGACTACGCGAAGCAGCGGCACTTCGAGGTCATCCCCCAGCTCGCGACCTTCTCCCACTTCGGGTATGTACTCAAGCACCCCGAGTACCGAGATCTCGCGGAGAGCGAGGAGACGACCCTCGGCTTCCGCAGCCTGTTCAACTACTGCCCGTCCGATCCGAGAACCTACGAGGTTGTCTTCGACCTCATGGGAGAGATCGTCGAGGTCTTCGAACCCCGGTACTTCCACATCGGCCACGACGAGGCCAGTTTCGACGACATCGGCGTGGATGACCGGTGCAAGGGCGTCGACCCGTGGGTGCTCTGGG
>JALGSS010000063.1 GCA_029821745.1 Candidatus Zipacnadia bacterium | reverse complement strand
CCATCAGAGCTGAGCGAGGTCTGCGCGACGAAAACCATGCTCTGCTCGAAGTTGACGACAGGCGGCTCCTCTCCGGCGCCCCAGAAGGCCTTCCAGTTTGCCTCGTTCCTGATGATGAAGGCCTTCGGCGCGCTATGACCCTTGGACTGCAGACAGAAGGGGTGCTGCTCTCCCAGATCCGCAGCCGTGACATTCCGTAGAGTGGTGGGCGTCTTGAGTACCTGAGCGCACCCCGACAGCACCAGCAAGCCCGTCGCCGTGACGCACCCAAGCAGCCACGTCCATCGTCCGGTCATCAGTCTCATTAGCTGTCCCTGATCTCTGCCCCAAGCTTGGCGCGAGCGTTCTCGCAGACCGCCGAGATCTCGGCATCCAGCTCCTCATCGGTGAGGGTTCGGTCCGACGCGCGGAATGTCAGGCGGAACGCCACCGACTTACGCCCCTCGCCGAGCCGTTGTGGGTCGGTGTAGACATCGAAGGGCTCGACGCTCCACAGCTTGTCGGAGGCCGCCTCGCGGATCACCGCGTCAATGGCTGCCGATGAGTGCTCGTCATCGTCGGAGACGACGAGGGCAATGTCTCTCATCGCCGAGGGGAAGCGCGGAAGCGGCTCATAGTCTTGGTACGCGGCAGCACTGTCGAACAGTGCCTGCCAGTCCAGGTCAAACACGTATGCCTTCGACGACAGGTCGTAGGCTTCCTGCACAGCCGCGGCGAGTTCGCCCACGAAGCCGACGCTCTTGCCGGCGATCGTGACCTCGGCGCAGCGCCCGGAATGCATCGCGGCGTGCGCCCCGCGTGCGAACTCGACGCCGTCAATGTTGAGCGCGTCGCACAGTTGCTCCACGATCCCCTTCGCCCAGTAGAAGTCCACGACTGCGGACTCCTCGGGCACGTTCCGCACGGAGGTGAGCCCGGCGCCCATGAGTATCCCCGCCACGCGCATGCGCTCCTCGGGAAGCTCGCCCTCGGCGGTCGGAATGAACACCGGGGAGAGTTCGAACAGCGCGACGTCGAGCACGCGCTGGCGCACGTTGACCGAACAAGCATTGAGCAGCCCAGGGATGAGCGTGGTGCGCATGTGGGACATGTCTGCGGCCACCGGCAGCAGCAGACCCAGCGCCTTGCGCTCGACCGCGTCCGCCGGGTATCCGCAGCGGTCCAGATCGGCCTGGGACATGAACGAGAAGCTGATGGTCTCATTCAAGCCGCACTGCCGGAGTATCTCACGTGTGTGGTTCGCGGCGCGCTGCTTGGGCGTGAGTAGTCCGGCCCGTTTGAGTTCGCCCGGCACGGTAATCGCGATGTTGTTGTAGCCGTGGATGATCGCGATTTCCTCGAACAGGTCCACCTCGCGCTCAATGTCCGGCCGGTAGGTGGGCACGGTGACGCGCAACTCACTCTCAGCAGCCTCGACATCCATGCCCAGACGCGTGAGGTAGTCGGTCATCTGATCTGCCGACAGCTCCGTGCCCAGGAGTGCGTTGCAGCGCTCCGGCCTCATGCTGACCTGCAGCGGTCCGAACTCCTGCTCGCGCACATCGATCGCCTGAGCCGCCGGGGCGCCTCCCGCAGTAAGCACGAGCAGTTCGGTGGCGCGTGCGATAGCCTTGAGCGTCAAATTGCGGTCCACGTGGCGCTCGAAGCGATACGAGGACTCGCTGGCCACGCCGTGCCGCTGGGATGTGCGGCGGATCGTGCTCGGGTCGAAGTGAGCCGACTCCAGCAGCACGTCGCTGGTACGCTCTCGCACGCCGGTGTCGACGCCACCCATCACACCTGCCAGCGCCGCCGGGCCCATCTCGTCGCAGATTGCCAGGTCCTTGTCGGTCAGCGCGAGACTCGTGTCGTCGATCAGGAGGATCTTCTCGGCGTCCTGAGCCTTGCGCACTATGATGTGGTTGCGCGCCACCAGCCGCAGGTCAAAGGCGTGCATCGGCTGGCCAAGCTCCCAGCACACATAGTTCGTGACGTCGACCACGTTACAGATCGGTCGGACGCCCGCCGCCTCCAGGTGGTAGCGCATCCAGTCGGGCGAGTCCTTGATCTCGATGCCCCGGACGACGAGAGCCGAGTAGCGTGGGCAGGCCTCGAAGTCGAGCACTTCGATCTTCACGTCATCGTACTCGACCAGGGGCGCGGCCACGATCGGGTTCTCGATCTCCGGGCGGGACAGATCCGGCATCTCCCACTCGCAGCCGAGAACCGCCGCGGCATGCCGCGCGACACCGGTCATCGACAGCAGATCGCCCCGGTTGGATGTGACGGAGGTGATGAACACCTTGTCCGTCGCCTTCTCGTCCTCGGAGGTCCAGTCTCGGACCTCTTCGACTTCAAGCCCGCCCATCGTCAGCGCGTCGGCCAACTCATCCGCGGGGGTATCCGTTTTCAGGTAGTTCAACAGCCAGCTATATGGTACACGCATTCGCGATGGCTCCCTTTCAATGGTGTGAGGCTCCGTCGGTCAACCGCCGCAGGCCCCCTCCGACTAGAACTGCGCGAGGAACCTCATGTCCCCACTGTAGAAGAGACGGATGTCGTCGATCCCGTGCCGCAGCATCGCGATCCGCTCAATGCCGAAGCCGAAGGCAAAGCCCGTGTACTTCTCGGGGTCATAGCCCACGTTCCGCAGCACGTTCGGGTCAACCATGCCGCAGCCGCCGATCTCCAGGTAGCCCGTGTCGGAGCACACGCGGCAGCCCTCTCCGCCGCACATAGTGCAACTCAGCGCGAATTCCGCGCTGGGCTCCGTGAACGGGAAGAAATCCGGGCGGAACCGCACGTGGGTCTGCTCGCCGTACATGCCCTGCGCGAAGGCCTCAAGGGTGCCGCGCAGATCGGCCATGGTGACGCCCTCGTCCACCAGGAGACCCTCAATCTGGTAGAAGGTGTGGCAATGCGTCGCGTCCACGGTATCGCGGCGGAAGCAGCGGCCCGGCACGACCACGCGCACGGGCGGCTCCTGGCCTTCCATGACACGGATCTGCACCGTCGAAGTCTGGCTGCGCAGCAGCGTGTTCTCGCCGATGTAGAAGGTCATCTGCTCGTCCATCGCCGGGTGATCTGCCGGGTAGTTGAGGGCCTCGAAACCGTAGTGGTAGTTCTCAACTTCCGGCCCTTCGGCCACGCTGAACCCGAGACCCAGGAAGATGCTGACAGCGTCTTCGAGAGTCTGCGTGAGAGGGTGCTTGCGCCCGATGCGAGGCGTGCGCCCCGGCAGTGTCACGTCGAGGGTCTCGCCGGCAGCGGCTGCATCGTCTTGCCCCTCAGCCAGCGCGTCCTGCCGCGCTGCCACGAGCTTCTCAAGCGTCTTCTGCAGCTTGTTGCAGGCTTGGCCGACGAGGGGCCGCTCTTCCTCGGGGAGGCCGCTGATTGACTGCCTGATCTGCCGCACAGCGCCCTTCCGTCCGAGGTACCTCGCGCGGATCTCGTCGAGCTGCTGTTCAGTGGCGGCGGCCTGCAATGCGGCTTCCGCCTCGGTCTGGAGTTCTCTGAGCTTCTCTTCCATATCGGTCTCTCCTATCGATTGCGCTGAGGAATCGACTTGTCCAGTTGCGGGGTGGTCACGTCGCACAGTGGCCGGGGCCCCGCAGGTCCCTCGGCGTCAAGCGCCTCCGTGGGGCCCTGCCGATTGTGCGACATCGGCACCCCACGGCTAATTCGCGTTCCTCAGCACACCGTATCCATCGGGCTACGCCGCTTGCTACGGGGCACGTGCGCCCATGCGGATCAGTAATCGCTAGTCAGATAGTCATAGGGCCCATATACCACAGAAGCCCCCGCGCGATCGTCCCGAGGGACGAAAGCCGGAGGCCTTCGCTATACCACCCTGTCAGTCGAGCGAGGTCCCGGGTAACGGTGGGACGGGCCGGCGCAGCCTACACACGAGGAACCGTCCTCGCTTCAGCCTGCGGTTCGGGAGCGAACTTCGGCGGCGCGTCAGTCAGGGAAGTTTCCAGCCGATGACTTCCCCTCTCTTGGACCGCGCCTCTCCGCCTACTTTACTCCGTCAGTACCTCTGGGTATATGTGCAGTCGCGGGCCGTCAGCCCGCGAGCTTTTGTCTTTCGGCCTCAAACAGAGCGATGCCGGCCGCGACCGCCGCGTTGAGGCTCTCGGCGCGACCGGACATGGGAATTCTAACCGAATAGGTCGCGTCCTGCAAGATGCTCTCCGGCAGACCGTGGGCTTCATTGCCGATGATGAAGGCCACGCGCTTGGGGATACCGACCTTGCCGATGGTGTGCCGGCCTTCAAGCGCGGTGGCGTACAAGCTCACGCGCTGGTCGTCGGCCCACGACTTCACCTGACTCCAGTCTGCCTCAACCACGGGCAGGTGAAACAGCGACCCCGTTGTGGCCCGCACCACTTTCGGCTGGTATGGGTCGGCGCACTGTCCCGCCAGCACGATGCCGACCGCCCCCAGAGCGTCGGCGGAGCGGATCATGGCGCCGAGATTGCCCGGGTCGCGAATCTCGTGAGCCACAAGAACGGCCCCACCGTCGGCAATGTGGATGGCGTCGAGGGTCGCGGGCTCAATGCGCATCACGGCGGCGATGCCCTGGGGGGACTGAGTATCGCTCAGGGCCCGGAAGGCCTCGTCGCTGAGCTGGTGAACCGGGATGTGGGCCCGGCGGGCCGCGTCGGCAATCTCGTCACCCTCGGCGTCCGCAAGGCCTTCGCACCAGGCCACCCACTCGATGCCGCGCCCATACATGAGCGCCTCGGCAACGGCCCCGGGCCCTTCAGCCAAAAACAGACCATGCTCCCGCCGTCCCTTGGTCGTCTGGAGGGCTCTGGCGACTCTCACGTGCCGGTTCTTGGGGCTATCGATGTTCATGTGGCTTCACCCATCGGGCGCGCCGGCGGTCCCGGCCATGCATCGCTGTGCTTGGCGCGGCAAGGGACTTCTTCGCTGCCCCCTGCGGGACACCTGCCCGGATACGTCAAGACGGCCGCCTGCAAGAGGCGGCCGTCTGTTTCTCACTGGTGCCGTTTGGAAGGGCTACTCTCCGAGGGTGGCTTTCGCCTGCTCAACGACCGCCGCGAACGCCTTGGGGTCCTCGTAGGCGAGATGGGCCAGAATCTTGCGGTTAAGCTCGATGTTGGCCTTCTTCAGCCCGTTGGCGAACCTGCTGTAGCTCAGGCCGTGGGCCCTGCTGGCAGCGTTGATTCGCGCGATCCACAGCCGGCGGAACTCCCGCTTGCGGACACGGCGATCGCGGTACGCGTAATTGCGCGCCCGCATGACCGTCTCTTTCGCGGTCTTGTACAGAGTGCGGCGGCCACCAACATAGCCCTTGGCCGCCTTGAGTATCTTCTTCCGGCGCCGTCGCGCGATGGGGCCTCGCTTCACTCTCGGCATGATATGCTCTCCTCTTCACTCGAAGCAAACTGGTTGTTTGATGAAATACGGAACGCGTCCGGCAGGTCTGTGTCGCCCCGACTACTTGCGCTTGCTCCAGTAGGGGATCATCGTCTTGACCTGCTTGGCGTCTCCATCGACCAGTTCGCCGTCGAGACGAAGAGCACGCTTCTGGCGCCGCGAGCTTTTCGACAGCGGAGTGTTGGTGCTCTGGTTGCACCGCTTGTGCTTGACGCGGCCGGTTCCGGTGAAATCGAAACGCTTGGCTGCCGCGCGTTTGGTCTTCATCTTGTTCTTTGCCACAATACGTCCTCCTTGAACCTGCGCGACGCGTGAGGCCGGCAGGCAGCGCGGACTTCCAATTCCGCGCGTTTATGGTTTGAGCGGGCCCCGCACGAAGCTGCGTGCGGTTCGACCTCCCGCCTGGTTAGAGCGCCTGGAAAAACAGACGCGTAGAGCCCTTCGCCAAGGGACGAAACAAGCCCGGGCACCGAGCCCGGGCTGCGTCCGGCGACTGGGTTAGTGTCGGTCTAGGCCTGGCCCCGGTCAGCCCTCGGTCGGGGGCTCGGGTGCCTTCTCATCCCGCTGAATGTCGGCCTTGGGATCGAGAATCATCGTCATGCGCCGGCCTTCCATCCGCGGGCGCTGGTCGACGGTCGCGATGTCTTCGCAACCTGTGATGAAAAGCTCCAGCTGATGTTGGCCGATTTCCTTGTGCCTGAGCTCCGGTCCCCGGAAGATGACGTTGAACTTCACCTTGTTGCCCTTTTCGAGGAACTTACGGGCATTCTTCATCTTGAAGTTGATGTCATGCTCACCGGTGTTCGGACGGACGCGGATGATCTTGACCTCAGTCTGCTTCTGCTTCTTTTGTGCTTCCTTCTGCTTCTTCCGCGCCTCGTACCGAAACTTCCCGTAATCCATAATTCGGCAAACGGGCGGCTTCGCGTTGGGCGCGACCTCAATGAGATCCAGACTACGGTCGTCAGCCTTTCGGCGGGCGTCCTCAACACTCAGGATGCCCAACTGCTCTCCGGTTTCGTCTATTACACGCACCTGTCTCGCGCGGATACGCTCGTTTACTCGGTAGGCCCTTGGATCTATGTCGTCTCACCCCTTACGGCATTGCTGCAAGGCAGCAAAGTGCGCCCCTTGCAGGCCTAACGCGGGCAGAATAGCAAATGGCAGTACCCGTGTCAAGCTGCAGCGGCGCCCGGAGTGAGCCGGTTCGGGGTCCCGCGTGGGAGTGCACATGGCCCGCGGTCCCCGGCTTCCGCGAAGTTGACGCGCGTGAGTCGAGAGTGATAAGATTCAGTGGCTTCGGTCCTTCGCACGCCGCCTTGAAGCTCGGGGTGGCGTCGGGCGAAGGCCGTCTGAGCGGCGGCAGCAGGATCGCCTCACGCCGCCAACGCCCCTGCAGACAGCGATCCAGCATTGCCTTGGAGGTACTCAGAGTGACGCGATGGCCACACATGGCGGCGGCTGCGCGGGTGTTTGCCGCAGCGCTCATCATCATTGCCACCGGGACCGGAAACGCGATGACCATCACGGTAGGACAGACGGATGGCGACCTCGTCGGCAGTGACAGCCGCGTACTGCAGTCGGCAGTGGACCGCGTCCATAAAGGCGACGGTGGCACCGTCTACATCAAGTCCGGCACATACACCATGTACAACTCATTGTACCTTCGGTCCGGCGTGAATGTCATCGGCCTGGGGCCTTCCCCGCTGTTGGAAGCCGCGGAGAGCGTGACTGTTGAACTGGCCGAGGACGCCGGTTACGGCCTGGCCGAGATCGTCGTGCGCGATGCCTCCGGTCTCCGGCCGGGCATGGGCGTCACGTTCAGTGACGACACGCACAACTCCGGCTGGTATGTCAATGTCCGCACGATCACGGAGGTCGAGGGCAACACAATCCGGCTGGACGAAGAGTTGGACCTGGACTACCTCGTCGCGCGCAAGGGCAAGGTCCAGACCACTTTTCCGATCATCTTCGGCAAGCGGGTCCAGCGCGTCCGCCTGGAGAACCTCACGGTCGATGGGAACCGGAGCAAGACAGCGGCGCTCAATGGTTGCCGCGGTGGGGCCATCTACTTCTGGAAGTCGGAGCATTGCACCATCGACGCGTGCAAGGCCCGCAATTTCAACGGGGACGGCATCAGCTATCAGGTGAGCCCTTATATTACGGTGACGCGGTGCAAGTCATACCGCAACGCGAGTCTGGGGATCCACCCCGGCTCCGGGTCCCACCACACGGAAGTCGCGAACTGCAGCATCCACGACAATGGGGGCATCGGCCTGTTCCTCTGCTGGCGGGTCAAGGACTCGGAGTTCACCGACAACGTCATCGAGCACAACGGACGCGACGGGATCTCGATCGGGCACAAGGATACGGACAACCTGTTCGCCGGCAACACGGTCGAACTCAACGGCCGCCACGGTGTCCACTTCCGTGCCGAGTCCGAGACGAACGGCGGCCACCGGAACATCTTCGAGGACAACTACATTCGGGACAACGGGCAGGACGAAGCCGGCGACGGCATCCACATCGACGCCGTGACCTATGACATCGAGATCAGCGGAAACACGATCGAGGACACTGCTCGCGACGGCCGAGTGACCCAGCGCAACGGCATCTTCGTCGCGGAGGGCGTGGACGGCGTCAAGACAAGGGGCAACACAATCCGGGGACACCTCGGCGAGGCGATCGTCAACGAGTCCGAGGGCGCGCGCAACTCGCTGCAGTTGTAGTGCCCCGCGGGTGCGTGCTCACTCGTCGGTCGCGGGGCCATTGGGGTCCTTGTCCCCAAAGACCTCGGCCTCAAACCAGTACACCTTGGCGCCCTGCCGATAGGCTTCGGGCGGCAGCCCTGCTTTCATGCACGTGTGGCGCAGGAATTCCTCGCGGTCCCAGTCCCACTCCGTGGCAACCTGCGGCAGCAGCAATCCTCGCAGGCCGCCCTGCTCCACGATCAACCCGTGACGTCCGACCTCGATCTTCTCCAGATCATCCACCAACGAGATCGGGGACATGACGGATATCTCGATGTCGATATCGGGCTCTTCGTCGGCGGTCACCACCGGGAAGCGCGGGTCCTCAAGCGCTGCGGCCCGGGCCATTGAGCTCACCGTCTCGACGAGTGGCGCGAGGGGCTCGATGTACCCGATGCATCCCCGCAGATGCCCCCGTACCTTCAGGGTGACGAAGGCGCCGCTGTCCCGAGTGAGAGCCGGATCATCGATGTTGAGGTCTGGCGCTACGTCGGCGCCGACAGCATGCCTGAGGGACTGCCGGGCCAAGCGGAGAAGCAGATCGCGCTGATGTCCGGTGAGCATAGTGGGGCCTCCCGTGGTGCAATGCAGGTACTGTCCGATGGCCCAAGCCCTCTTCACTTCGCCACAACCCACGCCCGCGCCTCCTGCCGGGCACGAGCGGGCCCCACCGTTCGCGCGGGGCGCATCCCACTCTACCGGACATGAAAAGCGCCGGCAGCCAGGGCTGCCGGCGCAGAGAGAATCGAGAAACTCGCAGCTACTTGGGTACCTTCGGGGCCGGGGCCGGCTTCATGTTCTCGAACACCTGCCAAAGGGTGTTGAGACCGACCAATGCGATGATCACCACGCTGGTCGTGACCATGTTCCCGCCAAGGCTGCGCAGGTCCGGGTTGCGGCCAAAGCGCATCAGCAGGCCAATGACGAGGCCGAGGGGCGGGCAGAAGATGCACAGCAGAAACAGGCCGAGGAGCGTGAAAGTGCTCACTTGCGCGATCTCGGGCTTGCGGCGGTTCTTGACATCTTCGATGGCGCGGCCGGCGGCCATCGCGAGGCGAACCTGGCCGATCCCTGCGAGGAGACCAGAGACGCCCATACCCAAGATGGCTGTGCCGACCACGATGGGCGCGAAGAGGTCGTGTCGGAGTGTCGCGGGCTTGAAGGCCGGCAGGATTTCGCCGAATCCCCCTCCGAGCTTGATGCGCCCGAGACCGATGACCAATAGGAAGGCGCCCGCGACGAGAGCGATGGCTGCAGTGACCCAGGCCGTGGTGCGCTCCTGGGCCAGACGCCCGGCTTCCTGCTTGTCGAACTGCCGGAGACGAGTCTCGTCAGACGATTTCTCGCCGACGCCGACGGTGCCCGCCGCAGCGGGATTTGCGGGGGGCCTGGTGGCGCCTGAGCCGCCCCCTGTTCGCGCCGCGTGGCTCTGCTCGCGCAAGGTCCGGCGCGCCCTCTCCTTGGCCGCGATGAGGTCGGCCCCACAGCCCATACAGTGCGTATCTGTAGCAGTGACTTCGTGTCCACATTCTGGGCACAACGGCATTGATAAATCCTCCCTGGGAAAGTGAAGCGCGCGGGGAGACGTCGGACCCCGCCAGCGCACCACAGATTATCGGGTACAGCCGCAGGGGTTGTCAACGGTTTTTGAGCGCGGCAAGTTCGGAGACAACAGCCGCGGGGAGGGTATGCAGCAGGGCGCGGAGAATAGCCCAGTGCAGATAGCACCAGGGCGCGCCCGTCAGTGCGTCCAGCGTTCCTTCTTGCGCGTCTGCCGTTTGCTCTTGTATGCGGCGGCTGCGTCGCTCTATCAAGTAAATAGGAGAGATCAGTGAAGTCAGCAGGCAAGGCCGAACCAGCAGGGCCGAACGTGTCCATAGCCGACCGAGGACCAATGGCTGAGGGCCTGACGGCGCGAGCAATCGCTCTCGCCATCCTGGCCCTCGTCGGGTCGGCGCTGTGGATGCGGCACGCGGGGCTCGTCTCCCACGGGGCGCAACTGGGCGAAGCTGTACCGGTTGTCCCCGCTGTGGGCGCTCTGGTCCTGCTCACCTTGCTCGCTCCTCTCCTGCGGCGGATCTCACGAGCCCTGACCCTCACGCAGGGACAAGTGCTGTTCGTGTATGCGTTCCTGTGCGTCGCGGTGTCGATGTCGTCGGTCGGCGTGGCGCGGATGCTCTTCCCTGAGATCACGGCGCTTCAGTATTTTGAGTCCCCCGAGAACGAATTCGCCCAGTTCCAGAAGTACCAGCCGACCTGGCTCGTTCCCAAGGACCCCACGGTGATCCGTGAGATGTACGAGGGCGCGCCGGAGAAGGCGGGATCGACCCCGATCGGTCTGGTCCCGTGGCGGGCCTGGGTGACGCCACTCACCTTCTGGACTCTGTTCTTCGTCTGCTGGTTCGTGGCGATGCTGTGCACGATCTCGCTGTTCCGGAAACAGTGGGCCGACCGAGAACGCCTGACCTTCCCCATCGTGCATCTGGCGATGGACATCTCGGACCAGAGCGATGGGAGGCTGGTCGGCCAGTTCTTCCGCAACCCGATCATGTGGGGCGGGTTCGCGCTCGCGGCGGCGTATAACATCGGGAATATCCTCAACGCGTGGAACCCGGGCGTGCCGGCGCTGGGGCGTGCGTATGATCTCGGCTCCCTGTTCACAGAACGGCCGCTGTCGGCGATCCGGCCGCTATCGATAGCATGGCGACCGGAAAACCTCGGGCTGGGTTACCTCGTGTCGACAGAGATCACGATGTCGGTGTGGGTGTTCTACCTGCTCCTGCGGATGTCCAACGTGTTCGCGACGGCGGCGGGCTATGAGCTTGCGGGATTCCCGTTCGACCAGGAGCACGCGACCGGCGCCTATCTCGCACTGGGTATCTTCCTGGTCTGGGTCTCCCGGTCTCATCTGAAGCAGGCGCTGCAGAAGGCATTCAGCAACCTGCCGGGGCTAGTCGACGACGCGGATGAGCCCATGCCGTACCGGTGGGCGGTGCTTGGGACCATCGCCGGCGTGGCAGGCATGCTGATCTTCGCCACCCAGGCGGGGATGGCGCTGTGGACGGCGGTCGTGTATTTCGGGCTGGTGCTTCTGTTCGCGCTGGTGTACGCGAGGGCCCGGGCGGAGGCGGGCGCGGCGATGGTCTGGCTATTCCCCTTCTATCAGCACAAGCGCGCGATGCTCTACGCGCTGGGGTCGGAAGTGTTCACCCGGGGCGGGAACTGGGGCAACCTGACCATCCTGTCGACGATGATGTTCTGCTCGCGCGGGTACTTCCAGTCGATGATGGCCTACCAGACGGAGAGCCAGAAGCTCGCGTCGGAGGCGAAGCTCAACCAGCGCGCCATGAGCTGGTGGCTGGTGGCCTCGCTCGTGTTCGGGCTGGTGGCGGCGTACTTCATCCACCTGACAGCCTACTACACGCATGGGGCGAACATCCTGGAAGGCGGAACGACGCAGGGCGGGTACCGTATCATGCTGGCGAAGGGCGAGTTCGAGACCCTGGCCTCGTACGTGAAGGGTCATGTTCGGCCCGACGGCGCGCGGACCGGGGCGATGATCTCCGGGTTCATCATCACGGGAATTCTCGTGGGACTGCGTTCAGTCTTCCTGCGGTTCCCGCTGCACCCGCTGGGATTCGCGATGGTCACATCGTATGGCAGCCCCTTGTGGGGACCATTCCTGCTCGTGTGGATCATCAAGACGCTTGTGCTGAAGCTTGGTGGGATGCGGCTGTACCGGCAGTTGATCCCATTCTTCCTGGGAATTGTCCTGGGTCACTTCTTCGTGGCGGGCTTCGTGTGGGGATGGCTCAGTCTGATCAACGAGATGTACCGGCGTTACGTCGTGCATTTCGGGTAGGAACGGACAGCAAGCGAGGGCAGGCCGGCCGGTCGAACGGTCGCGCGCGTCCAGGATAGCAGCTATAATGACAGGCACCAATGAGAACTTGCAGGAGAGATCGCTGATGCGACGGTTCGCAGTGACAGGTTACTGGCGGAGAACTTGGTTGGCCTTGGCGACAGCCGGGCTGATATTGGCAGCCGGCCAGGCTCTCGGCGCGGGGTACGTAGAGTTGGCCCAGCGGATTGATGAGACACGTCTGATGGCCGACGTCGAGCGCCTGGCGGGGCTTGGCTCGCGCGTATCGGGGTACCCGGGCAACCAACAGGCGGGGGACATGGTCCTGACAGAGTTCAAGAGGCTGGGCCTGGAGACGATGGTTCAGGAGTTCGACCTGCCCACGCCTCTGGACAAGGGCGGGTTCCTACAGGTCGACGGGAAGCGCTACCCCGTGGCCGGGGCGTGGCCAAACCTGGTTCGCACAACACAGACACCCCGGCACGGGATCTCCGGCCGGGTCATTTACGTGGGCACCGGGAGACTGTCTGACTTCAACGGCAAGATCGTCAAGAACAGCATTGTCTTGATGGACTTCAACGTGGGGCAGAACTGGCTGAACGCAGCCCTTCTCGGCGCTGGGGCCGTCGTCTTCGTGGAGCCGGTGAGGACGACACGGGGCGAGGCCGAGGTGAAGTTCCTCCAGTGCCC
>JALGSS010000867.1 GCA_029821745.1 Candidatus Zipacnadia bacterium | reverse complement strand
GCTGGCGGTCGATGACCTGCAGCGCGTCTTCGACGTGGGAGGCGTCTTCCTGCTGGTCTGCCACGTGCAGTGCGTGGGCGCTGAGGATGGTCTGTCGCAGAAGCTGCTCCACCAGCTTCTTGAGATCGCCCGCAGCGATTACCAGGTTGAGTTCCAGACGGTGGCGGGGCTGGTGGCAGACGTCGAGCGGGGCGCGGTTCCCGTGCTGCCCCGAAACAGTCAGTAGACGACACTAAGGAGGACGCTTCCATGGGTGTTGACCGATTTGACGGCATTGAGATCGAGTACCTGCAGCAAGTGCTTGACCGAGGCCAGCTTGCCGGGGCCGGCGACGGCTTCCAGGGCAAGCTGGAGAAGGCTTTCACGGAAGCCTACGGGGTCAAGCACGCCATCGCGGCCAACGCCGCGAAGTGCTCTGCGACCCCCTGGTCCAGTTCCACGCCATCGGCGCCCTGTGGCAGAATGCTCACCCGACTTGGGCGGATGTGTGCGAGGACACATGGCTGATGGACCCGGAGTCCGCGCGCGAGAACATCACGCCCCACACGAAGGCCGTCTGCGCGACGAACCTGTGGGGACTGCCGGCGGAAGTCGACGCCCTGCGCAACGTCGCCGACGAGAAGGGCGTCGTCCTCATCGAGGACTGCGCCCACGCCATGTTCCTGCCCTACAAGGGCAAGTATGCGGGCACGTGGGGCCACATCGGGATCTACAGCTTCTGCCAGGGCAAACACATGACCAGCGGTGACGGCGGCATGGCCGTGACCGACGACGACGAGCTCGCGGATCGCATTCGCAGCGTCACCTGCTTCGGCGAGTCTCCGCCCCATCTCGCGACGGTCTTCCGGATGACCGAGATGCAGGCCGCCATCGGTCTCGCGCAGTTGGAGAAGGTCAAGGGCTACATCGAGGAATACCAGAAGTCCTACGCTCACCTGTCGGCGGCCCTCGAGGGCTGCGCCTGGATCCAGCCCCGCGCCATCAAGGACGGCTGCGGAAACTCGCCGTACATCTTCTCCTTTGCCTACCGTGGCGACGAGCATGGCATCGACCTGGACGCCTTCAAGCAGGGGCTGTTCGAGACCGGCGACCTGTGGAACATCGGTTTCACCCAGGTCCCCGCCTACAAATATGACTTCTTCACTCACCCTCGGGCCTACCAGGACAAGGGTTGCCCGACCAAGGGCTGTCCCTACTACAAGGGCGACTACGAGTACAGGGACGGCCTGTGCCCGACCGCCGAAGCCATCCTGCCGCGATTGGTCAACACGAGCTGCATGATCTCCGAAGAGAACGCGAAGGGTGTGGCCGACGGGCTGCGCCGGGCGATCGAGGCAGCGGAGAAGGGATAGCCAACACCCATGGTTGATCTGACCAAACTCACCCGGGAGACCTCGGACGTCATCCTGGATATCGTCGGCGAGTTGGGCACATGTACGGCCCAGCAGGTGCTGGAGGAGTTGGTGCGGCAACATGGCGTAGAGACTTCCATAGAGCAACTCGTCCGCTACATGGAGTTCCTCCGTTCGGGATTCCCGCGCAAGCTGGCCCACGCCGGACCCGAGCGCTGGGTCATGGTGAAGCTCGGCTGACCCGAAGACTGCTTCCCACGAGCGAAACGTCCCCGGGCCATGAGGTCCGGGGACGTTGTGTTGTTCAACGCTGATGCTGAGCGCAACCGCCCCTGGGGCCTTCAGCCAAGCCGCTCAGTAGCCCGTTTCAGGCGCTCCGCGTCCGCAGCCGCCGCATCCTCGGGCACGAAGGTGTAGGCCAGCATGATCTTCGGGAACAGCGCTTCCGCTTCCGGACACAGACCATCCGGATACTGGTTCCCTGTGCCGTCGTAGAGGGGACAGTCCAGCGGACAGCCGCGCCCGTAGCCCATGCGCTCACCGATCACCGGGTGCCGGTATGCGGGCATATTGGTGTAGCCCAGACCGACTCCGCAACCCTCCTCCTCAAGCACCCGCGCGAAGTCCTCACGCTTGATCCCCATCGCCTCGCCGTGGAACGTCCCGCCCCACAGGTGGTAGGTGTTGTCCGAGCCCTCAGGCCCGCTCTGCGGCGTGATCCACCCGCAATCGGCCACGGCCTCGTCATACGAAGCGGCCACGCGCTTGAGTCCCTCGATGTACTCCCCGATCACCTCAAGCTGCGCCAGGCCGATGGCCGCGATGGGCTCGGTGATGCGGTAGTTGAAGTGCAGCCCGAAGGCAACGCTCTGGAACGTGGGCGCCCCCGCATGCAATGCCAGTTCCTTCGCCAGTTCCTCGCTCTGGGTGACAGCCATTCCTCCATCCCCCAGGCCAAGCTGTTTGCTCGCCTGGAAGCTGAAGGAGCCGATGTCGCCCCAGCTTCCCACCGATCGTCCCTTGTACGTGCCGAGGATCGCGTGCGCGCAGTCCTCAATCACTATCAGGTCATGACGGTGAGCGATCTCCACGATGCGGTCCATCTCGGCCGCCAACCCGCAGACATGGGTGACGATGATCGCCTTCGTCCGCTCCGTGATCTTCGCCTCGATCAGGTCCGGGTTCATGTTCCATGTGTCGGGGTTCACATCGACGAAGACCGGCACCGCATTGTTGTACATGACGGCCATGGCACCGAACACGCAGACGGGGTCGCAGAGGACTTCATCGCCCGCACCTGCCCCGGAGGCAATGACGGAGGCGTGCAGCACCGACATCGCGCAGTTCATCGCCACACCGTACTGTGCTCCGTGGGCGGCGGCGAATGCGTCTTCGAACCTCGCGGTGAACTCGCCGCCACCAAGGCACGACAACTGCCCCGAATCCAAGCCCCGAATCCAACACCTGCTGGACGTACTCGGCGTCTCGAGCGCCAAAACTGCGCACTGGCATGAAATCTTCTCCTCGACTGAGTGTGTGTGCGGGTGTGCGTCTCGGCTTCCCGTGCGTTGCGTACTATGTCCTACTCTTTCACGACCTCCAGCTTCACATTGTCCAGATAGAACACCGCGGTGTCCTCGGCATTGCTGACGAAGCCTAGCCAGCGCAGCGACTTCATCGCGGCGTTGCCGGGCAGGTCCGTGAGCGCGATCTCCGGTCGGTCGGGGATGGCGACCTTCAACTCGTAGCGGCCCGTGGCGAGCTTCCCGAGGCCATTGGTGACCTCGATGTGTACCCAT
>JALGSS010000866.1 GCA_029821745.1 Candidatus Zipacnadia bacterium | reverse complement strand
GGCGATCTCGCTCAAACGGTCCGCCATCTGCTGGAGGCGGCTGAGGGATGTTCCCCCTGTGGCACCCTTCTTGCCTCGGAGTTTCATCACGACCACCACGATGACCGCGAGGACAACGAGACCGATGATGATGGGGATGATCGGCAGCCCGCCACCACCCGTGTCCGCGCCCTCTGCGCCGGTAGCCGCGGCGTCACCCATTTCGCCGGGTGCGCCAGGCGCACCCGCTTCGCCCGGGCCACCGGGCGCTCCGCCTTCACCGGGTCCCATGCCGCCACCGGGCCCACCGGGCCCACCGGGCCCACCGGGTCCGCCGCCTTCACTAGGGCCGCCGGGACCCATTCCGCCGCCGGGTCCACCGGGGGCACCAGCGCCACCAGGACCCGCACCCTCTTCGCCGCCGGCAGCGGGGGCTGTCTCGGGAGCGCCAAGATCGGTGCTCGCGATCACTTCGGACGCGGAGAAGTTAGCCTGTGACGCATCGACGAAATAACCGCGATGCACGGCGACGCCGCCGGCCGCAACAGCCTTGACGGCGTCCTTCGCATCATCGACGGAACCCTTCTCGGGCTCCGCGTATCGGGCGAACAACGAGACTTTGACGTCGGTCGTGTTCCCGGCGGGGTCCGTGAGGGTCACCGTCGATTCCTCAAGCGCGGGGGTGAAGTAGGTCGCTTCGTCAGCGTCGAGGTCCACGCTCTCGATGGTGACGCGACCGCCCTCCTTCCCGTCGGCTCCGAAGGCGCGCCAGGTCTCGCCGGCCTGCACGCTGATCTCGACCTCCGGCTCGTGCTTCGCGGGCTTTGCGGCCTTCTTGGCCTTGGCGGGAGCCGCAGGCTTCGGGGCTTCCTTGGATTTGGCAGGCGCAGTTGGCTTCGCGACGCGCTTTGCGGCCTTCTTGGCTTTGACCTTGGCGGGGGGGCCGCCGGCGTTGCCCTTCGCCGGCCCGCCGGGAGCTGCGGGCTGCGGAAAGGCGCCCGTTGCCAGCCCCAGCGAAAGCAAACTTGCGATCATGATGCCGACTAATCGACCTGTCACTGTCGCGCGTCCCAGCATGGAAGATCACCCTCAACGCTGTGGTGCCGAGGCCAGGCCGCGGGGCCTGCTCCAGGCACGCATACGGTTTCTCGATCAACACAGGCATCGACTCAGACCTGCCGGCGACCCGCCACGCTCGCGGGAGCAATACAGGTCCGCACCGGGTTCCCACCCATCTCAGGGGAGCGAAGGATGGGGTCCTATAGGCAAGGACATTCGCCCACGGATCGTGAATACCTCCTCGCTGGGCCGAACTCAATTGAGAACCTGAGGAGCCGCCACCATGCACGGCTGGATATCCCATCCTGACGACGTGGATGCGAAAGTTGCCGAGTGGAGCGCGCAGTATCCGGAGCGATTCACCGCTGAAAGCATGACGCAGTATGCGGGGCGCAAGGTCTGGGCGCTCACGGTCACCGATAAGAGCGTCGATGATGCGCCCAAGAGCAAGACGATGTTCTACAAGCCCCACGCCCACGAGCCCGCGCCGATCGCCGGGCAGGTGAACGTGATCAACAGCCTGCTGGCCGGGGAGACCCTCGATGGGCGGCCGACGGAGTTCGACAACGACCGGGTGCTGACGGACGCGCTGCTCACCTTCATCATCGACGCGAATCCGGAAGGCACGGCAACAGCGCCCGTGGAGTACTGGGACGGCAGCCAGTACACGAACGATGAATTCTGGGCGTGGATGCGCGGCGTGGACCCGGACACAGGCAAGATGTGGAAGCGCGTGGACCTGTGGGATGACACGAAGGAAGAGAAGCTCCCGACGCGTTACGGGATCGTCTACGAGCAGATCAGCGAGCACGAATACGTGGAGCCCAACCGGCACCACAGCAGCACGCTGTTCAAGTGGATCTTCAAGCTGTGGGAGCGCTACGAGTGGGACCAGATGTTCTCCCTGCACCAGACCGAGTTCGAGAAACGCGACGAGAACTGCATGATCATCCTCCCGGTGCTCTACGGCGACCAGCCCGAAGATATCAAGGAATACGAGACGCAATGGGCCGACTACGTGGTCTCCGCGTGGGCCGATCTCGACGGCGGACGGCCGATCCTGGAGAGCAAGCCCCTGGGGTACTCCGGGGAGCAGCGGCAGTACTTCGTGGAGCGCTGGGGCCGGTTCTACGACAAGTCGCGGATCATCACCAGCGAGATCCAGAACAACAGTCCGAAGACATCGCCGTTTCTGCAGATGCGACTGAACGAAGTCGCCATCCGCGCGACGGTGGAGTTCGGGCTGGGGCAATGCTGAGTCTCAGACGAGGAGCAAATGCAGGGCCGCGAAAGGTCGTGTTGAAAAACCAATGATGTATGGCCGTGGGGTGTCACGGTGTGTGTGACGGATAGAATGGAACGGTCTGCTACCATTGTCTAAGTGGGTGTCCAACCACCATCAGACAAAGGAGCAGACCGAAAATGATCGCCATCGGACTGGATGTGCACACGAAGACC
>JALGSS010000865.1 GCA_029821745.1 Candidatus Zipacnadia bacterium | reverse complement strand
CAACCTGTACCGCGACGCGGGCAACGTGTATGTCCTGCAGTGGGACAGCGGCGAGACCGGGTTGTTCGACCTCGGGTCCGGTGAGGTGCTCGAGGCGATGCACGCGGCGGGAATGCCCGCGCCGGAACTCGTCATGCACACGGACTACCGGCGCGACCGGACCTTCGGGCACTACGCACATCCGGGGTTGCCGATTGCGGTTGGCGAGGATGACGTGGCATACGTGGAGCGGGCCGAGGAACTCTGGTCTGAGCTCCAGGTAACCCACGGATACACCGACTACCATCGCTTCGGGATGCCGCGACGAAACTTGAGTGTTGCGCACGGTGTCAGTGATGGGCAACTCCTGCCGCCCGGGTGGAAGAAGCCGTATGTGTATGCCCAGCGGGTCGGCGCACACACGCCGGGCTCAACGGCCTACCTGATCGTCGACGAGGGCAAGCGGTATCTCGTCGGCGGAGACATCATCCAGGCCGACGGGACGTTGCACTCGATCTTCGAGCTGCAGCGAAACTACAACTTCATGGAGGGGCTGCACGCCCTGCGGCGGACCGTGGGCTGGCCGGCAAGCGGGGACATTGACGCAGTGCTCCCGGCGCATGGAGAGCCGATAGTCGGGAAAGACAAGGTGATGGAGGCGGCGCAGATTCTGCTGGGGCGGATCGCCGACTTCTGGGAGCGCTGGCGGCTGAACTGGCCTGATCAGCCGCAGGGGCATGTGTGCGACTTCGAGCCTGTCACGCCGCATCTCCGAGGCGCGACGAACCGAATTCAGTATGCGATCGTGGACGACGACGGCGCGGCCGTGCTCTTCGATACGGGAACGGGGTATCCCGAGGGGTTTGAGGACGTGCTGGCACAGCAGGGCATCAAGGACGTGCAGTACGCGATCATCACCCATCACCACGACGACCACGTGATGGGCTTCGAATGGCTGAAGGCGCGCTACGGGACACTGCTGGCGACCCACGAGTGCATGGTGGATGTACTGGCGAAGCCCCACGCATACGCTCTCAACTGCCTGCATGACAAGCCGCTGAAGGTGGACGTGGTATTGCGCGAGGGCCAACCCTTGCAGTGGCGCGGGTACTCGATCTACCCCCATTACTTCCCCAGTCAGACCGACTACCACGCGGTGTACTTCTGTGAGGTCGACGGGCAGATGGTGCTGTTCTCGGGAGACGCGCTCTATTGGGAGCCCGGGGCGGAGCGCATCCGGCCCACCGATCCGGACTGGCGGAACCGGTTTGATGTGGACAAGGGGTATCTCGTTGGGGCGCCGCTGCTGAAGAAATACCAGCCCCGGCTTCTCGCCGCCGCCCACGTGCACCCCTGGCCGATTACGCAGGAAGCCTGCGAGGCCTTCGAGGGCAATGCCCAGGCGTTCCACGATTCCCTGCGGGCACTGGTGGGACGCCGCCACCCGACTCTGGGCATCGACCCGTTCTTCATCTCCATCTACCCGTACAAGGCACCGGTGAAGGAGAAGATTCACGTGGAGGTGCGGGTGGATAATCCCGTGGACGAATCGGTCACCATCGTCATGACCCCGTGCCTGCCGGAGGGTGTCAGCGCCCGGCCTGAAGTGCTTGAACTGGACCTGGGGCCGAAGCAACATGCGCGGGTACCGCTGACGCTGACGGTCGCGGATGGCGCCAACATCACCGGACGGGCGATCTGGACGCTGCGGGTGATCTTCGAGGGCGAGGACCTGGGCGAGTTCTGCGAGGGCATGCTTGAAGGCGGCTAGACGCCTCCAGCGTAGGGCCGCCTTGCGGGTCGTGCTGCGAAACGCGAACTAGCCGTCGGGTGTCCCGCTCTGCGGGACGGGGCCCCACGACGGCGCTTGAGATGGCACGAAGGGTCTGCGGGGCCCCGGTCACTGTACGACGTGACCACCCCGCAGCTATGTAAGTGAGTCTTTCAACACAACCATTGGTACAACTCAGGCACAACCCGGCGCGGGTCGAGTAACGACTCGCGCGGATGCGGAGTGAGAGACATATGGCTATCGCATTGTTGCTGCTGGCATCGATCTCATCCCTGTGGGCGGCCCCGGCGAATCTCCTGCCGAACCCGGGGTTTGAGCGAGGGCTGTCCGGGTGGCAGTCCGGCTTTGCGGGGCCGGTGCAGCTGGATGAGCAGGTTGCCCATTCCGGCAACGCGTCCCTCCAACTGGTGGTGGATGGACAGACTGCGGCGGCGGATGCAGACGGGCTGATCGTCGGGTATGACATGGACCCCGGCATCCCGTACCGTGTCTCCGCGTGGATCAAGAGCGGCGGAGTGAGTGACGGCGGGTTCGGCGGGCGGATCTACTTCTACGGGGCCGCGAGGAAGTATGTCGGGATGCTGAACTTCGGCGTGCTCCAAGCCGGGGCGGAGGCCGGAGACTGGCAACAGGCCGCCATCGATCTGCAGCCGGGCACGCCGACGGCCATTCCGGAGGGCACCCAGGAGGTTATGGTCCGGTTCTCATTCTGGGATCAGGACCAG
>JALGSS010000062.1 GCA_029821745.1 Candidatus Zipacnadia bacterium | reverse complement strand
CCGCCAAGACGCTTATCCTGGGCCGCAATATGCAGGGGCTGCTGGACAACGTGAGATGAGCCGCGGCCTGTGGGTGATGCTGCTGGGCATCAGCCACCACCGGGCCGCGCGACCCGTGACGAGCGATCCGGACGTGGCGATCTTCGACGTAGAATGGCTCCAGGGAGAGTAGCCCGTGTCCCGACGAGACCGACAGTTCAAACCGCAAGCGCGGCCTCAACGGTTCGCGGTTCTCAGACCGACGAGCGAGAGGAAAACAGCCCATGTCCTATCAGCCTGTCCGTTCCTTGCAGGTGCTGCCAATCGTCCTGCTGCTTTGCCTGTCACAGAATGCTCCCGTGCTGCCCAACGTGACGCTGCATTCCGCCAACGCCCCCGGGGGCGACCTCCAGCGCCCTGAGCAGGCCCTCGACGGCAATCTTGACACCGAACTGCGGTTTGCATGGCCGAACGGTGGGGTGACCCTTGTTGTGGATCTGGGCGGCCCCACGGTGCTCCAGGGGGTGCGTGTCACCAACGGTCATCAGGAGCGGCTCATATGGCTCATGGAGGTATCGGTCGGGCCTGACCCACAGCACCTGCGCCCGCTTCTGGGGCGCCCGGTCAACCTGAGCATGTGGCGCCCCGCGGAAGTGACGGAGGTCTCTCTGCCTCCAACGGTCGGCAGGTACGCTGCCGTCAAGCTCGGGGCTGCGTCGAACAGCCATGGCGCGATCTCGGAGGTCCAGTTCCTGGGTCGCCCCAACCGTCCTGAGCGCCACTTGATGTGCTGGTCCTCGGACCTGCAGCGAGACTACCTGGGCAAGCTGGATTACCTGGACCATGACCTGGGCGTCACCGACCTGTGGCTGGACTACGTCGAGACCGCCTTCCCGCAAACGAACCACAACTCCGGGTTCGCGCCCTGGGTGGCGAGCGACGCCTTCACCCAACTGCGCAGCCGGGGCATCCGGTACTGGCTGGCCGAGCACGAGGCCTTCACCCAGCAGGTCAACGCGCCGGCCGATCTGCACAACGACCGGGCCTGGCAGACGACACTGCGGCAGATGCGAGCGCTGTATGCAGAGGCCAAACGCCTTGGCTTCCGTGGGCTGGTCTATGACGCCGAGGACTACAATGGGGTGACGAAGGAAACGACGGCGCGTTACGAGGACGTGGCCGACCACGTGGACGCCTGGTGTTTCGCTGACGAGCTGGGCTACTCGGGGATGTACTACCAACGTGGCCGACAGGTGGGCCAGGTCATCAAGGAGGCCTGGGACTGTCCGCTGATGCAGGTCTACGAGGCGCGGATGTACGCGGGCAAACCGGACTGCCGCGCCGGCAACTACTGGTGGCTGCTCGGCATCCACGACGCCGGAGTCGAGATCTGGATCGCGACGGAGAAGACATACGGGGCCGGAGAGGGTGAGCTCGACGGGAAGGGGATGCTCCCGCACCTGGTCCGCTGGTTCGTGCGCCTTCCGGAGTTCGTTCCGAAGGTGCAGGAGGCCTTCCCGTTCGCCACGCGCATCTTGCCGGGCTTCCACCCTTGGAATACGCGCACTCGCAGGCCGCACTACCTGCCGCGCTACCTGGACGAGCAACTTACACAGGCGGCCAACTGCGCCCCCGGATACTGGATCTACACCGAAGGCACGAGCCACGCCGGCGACCCGCGAGACGTGCTGGACGCGGCCCTGTGCGAGGAGGCGGGGGTGACTCCGGAGCAGTATCTCAGCGTCTTCCGGAAGCACCCGACCGGGAAGACGCCCCTGCAGGAATAGCAGACCGGGCCGCGTCCCACGAGGGAAGGCGACCCGGTCATCCTCTGTTCCTTGCTCACATGGGGCCGCTGCACAATTGCCCACACATGCACGCGCAGGCCGGCCCCGACGACTGGACGGATGCCGTGGAGATGTGGAACTGGGGCGACCAAACTGTGAAGGCGACGCAATGCTCGGGGACCCGGCTTGCCGGCAATGAAGCTGCGCGAAGGCGCGACAAAGGAGCCGACAGACGATGAAGGCAGCACGCCAGGCGAGGGCTCTCGCCGCAGTCACCATAGTTGTGACCTTGTCGGTCTCAGCGCAGGCGGCCGGAGCGGATACGGATGAGCGATACCGGGTCGTTCGCGATCTGCAGCCGGTCGGCTACTGGCCGGCGGACGAGGGCACGGGGGACGTGCTGCACGACCGCTCGGGCAATGACAACCACGGCAGACTCATCAGCACTCCGTGGCGAGACGGCCTACTGAACTTCACCACTGACGTCTACCAATGGGCCCAGATCCCGCACGATCCCAGATATGCGTCGCAAGCCTTCACCATAGGGGGATGGGTCTTCAGCCGGAGAACGTACAAGACGTCGAGGGTGCTCTTCATCGGGCAGCCATGGATGCCCGGCGCGTCCGGATCTCGGTGGGTGGGCTGGGGTGGCAGACAAGATGTGGACGGGGCTCTCCTGAAGTTCGGCGCGGCGTCTGAGGACCCGGCCCATGTTTTGATCGAGGTCGTCAGCGGGAAGAAGGCGGATGCTATCGGTTCCGCCGCTAGCAATACCGGCATGCCAATCAACGCATGGCAGCATGTTCTCTATGCCTATGACGAAGCGGGAACCGGGAGCCTCTACTTGAACGGGCGCTTGGTGCGATCCGCGAGCGACGTTCCCTTCAAGCCCGTGGAAACGCCCCTCGTGATCGGCGGCGATCTGGAGCAGTGGGGCGTGTGGCCGCCTGACGGCCGTTCGCTGGACGGCTCAGTCCGGGACATGGTGGTGTTCGACCGAGCCCTGGCGCCGGAAGAGGTGGAAGGCTTGTACAAGGCGACCGCGCCGTCCGTTCGTCCAACGGAATCTCGCCACGATGCGGCCGAAGAGATTCCCGACCTCCCACTCCTGGTCCGGACGCTGCAGGACGAAGGCCTCTCGCGCGAGGAGCGGGCGAAAACCGCCCTGGCACTGGCCGGGATGGGGGAAGACGCCGCCGCTGTCGTGCCGACGCTGGTCGTGGCCCTGGAATCCATCCTGGAGCGTGAGGGGGCCCGCCTGCCGCGGATCGAGGACATCCTGCGCAATGCCATCATGCGGGCGCTGCTGGACATCGCTGAGCAAGACGAGGGCGTGCGCGACGTCCTCGGCCGGGCTCTGGCGAAACCCGTTCTAGACTCGCTCGACCTGACGAAGGCGTACCTGGCCGACATACGGCCACTGGTTGAAACGGGTCGCTATATGGACGCGCTGGACGCCTATCGCACCCACCTGCAGACCATTCCGAAGCTCCCCGGTCACCGCTATTGGGGCCATGCCTGCGCGGATGACGTCCGCGCCAATTTGCCCCTGCGGGAGGAGTACTTCGACGCGTATCTCAGCAAGGGGAACCCCTTCAGCGACGCCCCATACAGGCCCACCGGCTGCCGCCCCGCCGATTACACGCCGATCGACGTCCACGACGGGCATGTCTATATGACCGTCGTGGAACGCCTGTCACAAGCGCAGGCAGAAGAGGAGTATCAGCGCTCGCTCAAGGATCTGGCCCCGGCTGGCCCAGGAACGGATGCCAAGTGGTC
This sequence comes from Candidatus Zipacnadia bacterium, assembly GCA_029821745.1. Taxonomy (GTDB): domain Bacteria; phylum Armatimonadota; class Zipacnadia; order Zipacnadales; family JABUFB01; genus JALGSS01. Next base: position 9,497 of record JALGSS010000062.1, on the reverse strand, counting down.
GCGGGTCAAGATCATCAGAATCGATGCCGAGGGCGACGAACAGGAGGCGCTGCTGGAGGGAGACTGGTTCATCTTCGACGCCCGGGATGCCAAGATGGATGGCTGGGCCGTCGGCGTCGACCAGGACGGGTACGTCCACGTCATCGGAGGGCAACACAACTCGCCGAATCGCGCCAACTACATCCCCGGAAGCTGGGAGAAGATGGGGATTGCACCTGGCGACGGAAGGCCCAGTGCCATGTACTGGGTCTCGACGGAGCCCGGCAACATCTCGTCCTTCGAGTTCGTTGGTCAGAGGGGCAATCCGCGCAGCGTGCCCTGTGGCTGGATGAACTACATGAACTTCGCCCGGAGCCCGGACGGCACGCTCTTCCTCTACGGGAGGGACCACATCTGGACCTGGGGTCTGTACCGCTACGATGCGAACGCGCGTCGCTGGACCGGACTGGGGGGCTCGACGATCGCCATGCTCGGCGACGCCAAGACGAAAGCCCCCGATTGGAGCAGAGGCTTGGGGGCAACGGTTCCCTATTACGGGCCTACGCCGGCTCGGGTCCTGGTTGCAGCGTGGCAGCCCGGCGCCTACAACTTCAACCGGTCGGGTTGGGGCGTCCGCTTTGACCGGACGGGACGGATGCACGTGCAGATGGGCATCTGGGGTGTCGGCGAGAATGGGCGGATGACCAACGGCCCCGTCTACGCATATTCGGATGATCTTGGCGATACCTTCCGCCGCGTTGACGGCACGCGGCTCAAACTGCCCCTGACCGTGAACCCGGTGCCGGGACACCATGCCGACATGGCATTCCACTCGACCCGGCAGTGGTTCGACCTGTGGATTTCGCTGTTGCGGCATGCGGGCTATTCGACCCCGTGAGCCGGGCATTGGGATGCCGGCGGGCCGGTCGCGGGACCCCACATGTGTGCCGCGCTGGGCCGTCCACACGAGTTTGCACCGCTTATCCATAGGCGCGGCGGCCACCACGCCCCACGCCCCACGCCCTCCTTCAGCCAGCCCTCACGCCAACTGCAATTCGCGCGACTGCTCCTTTCTATGCTCGCGCAAGAACTCCATGTTCAGATAGCGGGGCCCTTCCAGCCACTCTTCGTGCTGCTCCACTGTCAACGCTCGGACCAGGCGCAAGCAACTCGCTGCGTCCGGAAAGGTCCGTATCACGTGGGTGCATGGCGGCATGCGTACTGACAGCGCTGGTTGTGACCCAGTGTAGCGCGCAGGAGGGATTCATCAACCATGGTGTGGCCGCCCCGGTCTCTCGCTCAAGAGGGGCGGCGGCGACGGTTGACGCCGAGGGCAACCGGATAGTCGTCATCTGGCTCGCGGGCCAGAAATCATGCTGGTCGATGCTCGTGGTTGATGCAACGACAGGCGAGAGCGAGCAGATCCCTGTGGATGTTCGTTCCGCAGACTCGCCCTTTGCCGTATTGCTGACGCCCGACAACAAGTGGTACTCCCAGTTCGGCGGGCGGCTTTACCAAGCGGACGGTGGTATGGCGCGAGGCCGTGCTGCCGGGCCGAAGCCGGATGATGAATCTCCTCGTGGCGCCGGATGGGCTGGTGTACGGGCTGGCGGTGGACTCAACGCTGTTCGTGTTCGATCCCAAGCAGCGCGAGCTGGTCCATGAGGAGTCCCTGTAAGTGTACGGCAGTCTGGCCGGCCCCCAGGCGCCGCGGGTCATGGCGTTTGGCCCGGACGGGAGCATCAGCGTGCTCTTCAACAAGGCGATCGTCCGCATCACGCCGGGAACGTTCCAGCATGAAAAGCTGGCCGACATCCCCGTACCGGCGCACGCGGGGATCGCGCTGGTCGGTGGGCGATTGTACTTCGCGAGCGGGGCGGAGCTGTGGAGCTATGGCCTGGAGAGCGAAGGACCCCAAGACTAGTCCGCGAGAGTGACCACCTTCGACCTGCAGAGCCAGCCCTTCGTTCGCGCGGGCAAGGTGATCCAGACGCTGGACGCCAAGGGACAATGGGACAGCATCGATCTCGTGGCGCGAGGCAGGGATGGTCCGCGGACGAGGACGACATCCCGCGTCAAGGCGAAAGACCCAGGAGGCGTCCGCACACAAAGGAGGAACTGAGTACCGTCGAAAACTCCGGGCTCCCCCAGGATCCCTACTACCGAGGTGCATTGATGACCCAGCGAACACTCGCCGCCGTATGCTGTATCGCGCTGTGCGCACTGAGTAGCGCCCAGTCGCAATTGCGGTTGGCGCAGGGCGGCAAGCCGGTGGCCGAGATCGTCGTGGACGCCGATGCGCATCCAGCGGTCGCCTTCGCTGCGGAGGAACTCCACTTGTGGGTCAAGGAGATCTCCGGCGCGACACTGCCGATCCTCCACGCATCGGGGGCTGCCGAGCATCGGATCGTGCTTGGGGTCGTCGGGCGTTCGGCAGCACTGGGAGCCGTCCCTGATCGCTTCCCGGATGACGTGGCGAAGCTCCAGGAGAACGACGGCTATGCCGTGCGCACGGTCGATGGCGACGCGTACCTGTTCGCGAGCATCCCCAAGGGCGTGCTCAACGGGGTCTATCGCCTGCTGTTCAAGAACACCGACCTCATCTGGGCTCGCCCGAACCCGGACTTCGGGACGATCTACTCGCAGGATCCCGACCTGAGCTTCGCGCAGACCGATTGCCTTGACGTGCCGGTATATGTCCTCCGCGGCTGGCAGACGCGCGGAGAAGCCTCCGAGCTGTGGCAGGTGCGCAATGGCACGAACTGGACGGCCAGGATGCAGGGGAACCCGAACTACCTCAAGCACGGGATCATCATGGAATACGGTGGCGGGCACAACCTCACCGGGCTCTACATCACCGAGAAGAAGTACTTCGATGAGCATCCGGATTTCTTCCCCATGAAGGGCGGAGAGCGCGTCCGGCCAAGCACCAGGAAGTATCGCACCCAGCTCTGCTTCACCAATCCGGCGATGACGGACGCGTTCATTGCTGAACTCGACCAGCGCATCCGGGAGAACCCTCAGTTCACCACGTATCGCGTCATGATCGAGGACACATGGGAGCTCTGTGACTGCCCTGAGTGCACCAAGCCGATCCGACTTCCGGACGGGACGACACTCGATGACAGCGAAGGCCGCGGAGGCCCGTTCCGCTCCACGCAGTTCTTCCTCTGGCTCAACAAACTGGCCGAGCACCTGCTTGAGCACCATCCCGGCAAGCGCATCCTGACCTTCGGCTACTTCTTCACGGCTGCCCCTCCGAAGGTTGAGATCGCGCCCAACATCAGCATCTCGTTCTGCCCGATCACGAAGAACTCCAAGGAGCCGCTGACCGGCCCGAGCAACAAGGTCTGGCACCAGCGATTCCTGGACTGGATGCAGATCACCGACCAGTTGACGTGGCGGGAATACTTCGGGCTCGTCGGGGCGTTCCCGCGTCCGACAGACGTGATCGCTCTGAGCGATCTGGCTCTCGTCAATGAGCACGGCATTAACCGCACGTACTCAGAACTCTATGGCGATACGCCCGGCCGGCGCGTGGACGGATCGAAGTCATGGGATGTCAACTCCATGTACTCCTGGGTCATGACCCAGGGCCTGTGGGACCCGCACCAGGACGTGTATGAGCTTCGGAACGAGTTCCTTCGGCGCGTATACGGCGAGGGAGCCGACGACGTGCGGGAGTTCTACGCGCTGATCGAGGATGCATGGTTCAAGACGCCCGGCGCGTCGCGGTGGAATGACAGCGCATCCGCCAACTGGGTGAAGTGTGTGGTGAAAAGGCAGCTCCAGAAGCCCTGCCGCGCGGCCCTCGAGCGGGCTGCCGCGAAGGTCGTCCACCCGAATGGGCGGAAGATGCTCGCCGCCCTGCGCAATACCTTCGAGGAGCAGCTCGCCCCCCTGGCGACGATGACCTTCAGGGGCAGCGCCACGAAGGCCGCCACGAAGCCCAGTCTCACCCCCGGGTTCCAGACCGGGCCCTGGGCGAAGGCGGAGCCCCTGGCCCAGTTCTTCAGTTGGCCGGGAGGCAAGCCCTTCGAGGAGAAGACAGTCGTCCGCGTCCTGTACGACGACGATGCCCTCTACTTCGGAGCCACGTACTCCGACAAGGACGTGGCAACACTCCACAGCCTCCCCGCCGGGCAGCCGAGGGATAAGTGGCCGGCGGGCGACAAGTTCGAGATCTTCCTGACCGGCCGCGACGGCGACAAGGCGTGCTACTACCAGTTCGCCTATGACGTGAACGGCAACTGCTTCGATGCGCGCGGTCGAGACGCGTCATGGAATGGCGCTTGGAAAGTCGTCACGCAGACCACCGAGAGCGGCTGGGACTCCATGGTCACCGTCCCGTGGTCCGACGTGGGGCTGGATGGTTCCGCACGGCCGGCGTCCGTCGATGGGCTCTTCCTGCGCTACTGGAACCACGGCGGGAGCGGCTCGAAGCTCGGCATGTGGTTCTCCGGCACCGTACATGAGCCCGCCACATTCTGTCCCATCGAGCTGAAGTAGCGAGTGGCGCCTGCATGCGTTGCAGCCGCGCGCAAAGGAATTCCGACCACGTTTGGCACCAACATCTAAGGAGCGTGTGCGATTGCAGGATCGGTACGTTGGAGACATCGGCGACTTCGGGAAGTACGGGCTCTTGCGACACCTCGCGCGCCGGGAATTGAGTCTCGGCGTTGTCTGGGGCCTCAACAATAATGTGGAAGCGAACAACCACGGCCAGTTCGTCAAGTACCTGATGGGTGATCCGTGGGGGCTGCGTCAGTGCGACCCTGAGCTGTATGACACGTTGAAGGAACTGGTCGAGGGCGGAGACCGAAACGTGCGCGCGATCCGCGACCGCGGTGTGCTCCCGGAGGGAACGGCCTTCTTTGAGGAGCCTCTGGGTCCCCCGGAGACGGGCAGCGCTCGAGCAAAGGACGAGAGGCTGGCCTGGCGGCGCCGGTGGCGCGAGGCCGCGCTGGCGACCACAAAGCGCGCGGACATTGTCTTCTTCGATCCGGACAATGGCCTTGCCGGGAAATCCGTCAGTGTCCGTTCGAAAGCGGCTCAGAAGTACATCTTCATCGATGAACTTGCGCCATATATTGAGCGGGGGCAGAGCGTTGTCGTCTATCAGCACGCCACTCGTCAGAAGGGTGGCATTGAGGCAACCGTGGCCGGTTGGCTCTCGCGATTTGGGGACGCGATCCGCCCCGCAAGCGCATGGGCCATGACCTATCATCGACAGCAGGCACGGATCTACTTCGTGCTGTCAAGCGCCACGCACCGAAGGACCCTCGAGGAGTGCAGTCGCGAACTGGTCGCGGGGCCATGGGGACGCGGCGGACACTTCCGCTTGCGAGCGTTGGTCTGAAGCCCTTGCGCTACGGCTCCCGGTAGCACATTGCCGCCCGGCCCCGGTAGGGGCAGCCGTGAGACGAAAATGCATGAATTCCTTGCAGCTGCTGGAGGCTCGTGATGAGTGGCCAGACGGCCGTGCACGCACCGGGGATCGAGAAACCTGGGTGGAAGCTGACCTTCCAAGATGAGTTCGACCGGCCGCAACTGAACGACATGTACTGGTTCGCCGCCTACCGATCGGGCCGCAAGGAGTATTTCAGGCGCATCGGAAAGGAAAGCCGATGGGTCGATCACAACGCGCACTATGTGATCGAGGACGGGGTTCTGAAGCTGCGCATTGGCGAGAAACTGCCGTTCCGTCCGGACAAGAGCACGCCGTGCGTCAGTTGCATCCAGACCTCCGATCACCGTTTCGGCGAGACCGCCGACGAGTACCAGATCCTCGACAAGTTCGCGCAGAAGTATGGCTGGTTTGAGGTCCGCTGCAAGTGCCCCCGGGGCGAGGGATTGCTGAGTGCATTCTGGCTGCATCAGCATGACCCAACGAAGCAGGAGTATACGCCGGAAGGCCGGAGGAGAGAGGTCGGCGAGGGCGTGGTGGAGATCGACATCTTCGAGCAGCAGGGGCGGCGCATTGACGACGCCTGCACCAGTGTTGATCTCAACGTGCACTTCACACCCGACGCTCACCACCGACCCGAGGTCGGCATCGACGCCTCCGGAGACTTCCATGTCTGGGCGATGGAGTGGCAGGAGGGGCAGATCGACTGGTACCTCGACGGCGAGGTCATCAACACCTACAAGGGACCCACGCCGCAGGAGAAGATGTTCATCCTGCTGGCGCTCTTCCAGTACTCAGGTTGGATCGGCGAGATCGATCCGCACATGACTTACCCTCGCGACCTCGAAGTCGACTACGTACGGGTCTATGCGCGGGACACCGGATAGCCGACACGTGCGTTGTGCGCAACACTGACGCGGCACGCGGCGCCGACCCGGTCGACCTGACAAGAACAGTGTTTGGGTTGGCCGGCGGCGAGGTCCCGCAGTCCGTGGCTGACGGCAGCGCCGGCAGCGACGAGTGAGCATTGCAGAGGAAGTCGCGCGGGCTCGGGGCCACTTGGGCTGACCTGTAGTGCAGGTGCACGTTGGGATGTAGGACCGGCCAGCGATCATGCCTGGCCTTGTCAGCGGACAGGTTGTCCGGGGCCACGTGCCGATGGGATGGGCACAACGGCGGGCACTTCACCCAGAACCGGGAGTTCCCGTTCATCAAGGCCGAGGAGCATCGCCGGCGGGCGCCGTGGTTTGCACGGCGGACGGGCGATCGGAGGAGAGATGGGCCATGGCGATACGCGGCGTAGTGCTGCTATGGATTGCGGCTGTGTGCTGCGCTCTGGCGCACGGGACGACCGTTGGCGTACTGGATCCGGATGCGGGCTTGGAGGGTCTTGTCGAGACACTGGAAGCCCAGCCTGGCCTATCGGTCAAGGTCATTGAGGACCTGAGCATCGGCGCGATCGAGGGCATGGACGTCGTCATCATAGCGAAGGGGTACGACGTTGACGCCGCTCGCGAGACACTGCGCCACGCCGTGAGAACCGGCATGGGCCTGTTCTTCATGCATCGGACCGTGACAGACGGCAGGACCTTCCCTGAGATCATCTGGGAGGACGCCAAAGGCGAGCTCGACGTGGCAGAGATACCCAACGTCCTGAAGCCGACGAAGGAGCACCCGATTACCCGGGGGCTTCCCGTAGACGGCTTCAAGCGCCTGCACTGGAAGCACGCGTACACGTTCCCCCAAGATGATCGCTTCGTGCTCATTGAGGATACTCGGGATGAGGACGCCTTCGCTGAGCGGCGGCTCCGCGGCACGCAGACGCGGTGGGCGCCCCACTACGGGGGCCACGCCGTACTGGTCGCATCCCCTTTCGGCGAGGGCCGCGTGGTGTTCTGCGGAGTCTGCTTCGGACTGGACCCGAGTGACAAGCCGGTCAGGGTGACAGGGCACGAGAAAGCTCTGCTCCTGAACTGCGTGCGGTGGCTTGCGCAAGAGACCCCTTTGGCCCTCCCGCAACCCGCCCAGGTGAGCCAATCTAGCCGTTACCGCTCCTATCACAATCGAGGGAATCCGACCTACGCGCCGGGTCAGGTCCGCCTGGGCTCAGTGCCCCCGGTGAGCGTCGAGCCCGGGAAGACGGGCCATGCCACCGTGCGCTTCGAGCTGCCGGAGGCGGCACCACTCGATCGAGTGATACCCGTACGTCTCGTATGCGCGGGGCTCGGGTTCCAGCCCGCCTCCGTCCGGATACGCGATGCGACTGGCGCGCCCGGCCCCTTGCGCCCCCTGCAGATGGAAGAAGCGCAAGGCGACGCTCCCGTCGTGCTGTTCACCGCGTGCTTCCAGAGCCGCCGCGCCCAGGTGACGCTGTCGTCGGAGCCGTGCGCCGATGCCCCTGTCGCCGTGAGGGTGGCACCCGATGGGACCATGGCTGAGGTCGCGACGGACGCGTTCCGGATCATCGTGGCGGCGGAAGAGGGCCGCCCGTCGATCCAGGCGATCCAAATACGGGACTGGGCGTGGCACCACACATGGGACGGCGTCGAGCGCAACACGCTCAGTGCTCCCATACTGCGGGTTGCAGAGACGCTTCGCCCGTTCGAGGAGCGGCCGTACGCGATCCGCCATGAGAGAGGTCTCCCATTGGCCGAAGTGACTCCTGGCGAGCCGGCAGCAGTCTTCCCGGTTCGCGCGGCAGTGCTGGTCGGCGAGGGCCGCCTCACGGCGTACCACACCGGACAGATCGATCTCGATGGGTTCGGAGGGCGGGCCCGCTTCGCCGCGTGGCTCTTCGACGGATACGCACGAGCCGGGGGCTTCATCCCCGAGACGGGCAGCTATGACCTCCCAGAGACGAGTTCAGAGTGGCTTTGGGCCACCAAGGCCGGCCGCTACGCCCTGGGAGGGACATTCCGCCTCACGGGCCGCATGGGTGAGACGGGGTTGGCGCCAGGTCTCGAGCGAGAAGCGGAGTTCGCGGACGGCCCCATGGTGCTCACGACCGATGGGGACAACCTGACCCGCTTGGAGGGGCTGGCCAAGCCCGTGACGGTGCATGGGCGCAGAGGAGGGACCCTAGAGAGAGGCGGGGCGGCCCCAGTCAGACCTCAGCGCCTGCGCCCCAGGGCGGCGACCCTCCGCAAGCTCTGGCGCATGCGGGGTACCGATGAGTTCTTTCCGGTTCTGCCGGAACCGGTCGAGATCTATGCTGACGAACTGGGGCCCGTCCCGGCGATCGCGACTTGGAAGGTCCGAGGAGACCACGAACTGCGGATCACCGCCGCTCCGGGGCGCGAGGCCGCGAAGGCGCTACCGGATGCGGCCCTGCGTGAAGCTCAAGACACGCTCGACCCCTATGGCGAGGACGCAGGGCACGTGTGGAGGAGGCTGTTCCTGGCCTGCGATGGCGACCGCTTCTCCTTGCGGTCACGAAAAGTCGTCCTCGAGGGTCTCGATGAAGGCGGCGCATGTGTCCTGGAGGTCCCTGTCTCGGTCCGCGCCGTGGTGTCAGTGCCCATGGGCATCTTCACCTACAGCTCGCAATGGGTCGAGCAGAAGAATGTCACGCCGCCGGATCAGTGGCCAAAGCTCATACGCGACATCGCCCTCGCCGACCTCGACTACATCATCCACGTCGCCCTCATCGGCGGGGGGCAGGAGAGTCCCCAGAACGTAAACAACCGTCTCAAGCGCTATGGCCTGTGGTGGCTGGCCGACATCGGACGACCCGGGCAGGCCTACATCAATGAGAAGCGCACTGCGGAAGCCCGAGCCACACTTGAGAAGCAGTATGCGGAAGTCATCGGGACGCTCGGCTCGGAGCCCAATATCATCGGCTGGATGCTGAGCGAAGAGCTGCCCTCAGGGAAGGCTGAGAACGGCGTGGTGCCTCAGGGCTACGCCGACACGAAGCTGTTCTATGACCTCGCCGGGGAGCGCGATTCTCAGCGCCCTCGTATCAACCTGATCTCCGTATACTTCACGCCATATGAGACGGCGACGGCGCACATCGAATCCGACGTGTTCTCCTGGGATCCCTACGGCCGCGGGGCCTCACAGGCTCTCGAAGCTGCCCGGACGGTGCGGGACCAATGGCGCGAGGAGAGGG
>JALGSS010000864.1 GCA_029821745.1 Candidatus Zipacnadia bacterium | reverse complement strand
CAGCGATCCCACAGGAAGCCTGGAAGGCGGCGAGGCAGGCTCCCCTCTGGCTGAAGATCAAGCTGCCGCCTGAGCAACATATCGCGCAGGTGGAGAGCAACTCACTGACAGTCGTGGCGTACTCGCGTGATGAGGATTATGCGCTGCTGGGGTTTGCGGGCATGCCGCCCAGAGAGACCCGCCTGCGCTTCCATCTGGGAGACGCCCCGCTCTCTCCTGTCGCCCTGCGCACGGGCACGCACAACATCCTCGGGCTGACGCACACAACCGCGGAAACGGCTGTGCACGTCGAGGTCTACGGGAGAGCAGAGATCGGGCTGCGCGTAGCACGGCCGCCGGCTAGTATTGCCACCGATAATCCACGCCTGAGAGTTGATGGCTTCAGCTACGACGAGAGCGACGGCACGATGCTTGCCCACGTGACAGGCCACGACATTCAGGGCGAACGCGGAACGCTGGTGGTTGGCCACGCGTCCCCGTAGAGACGCAGCACGCGTCAACACACCGAACGTGCACAAGAGAGGCAGGACTGCGGACATGTCATCAATTGCCGCGCTGACACTGGGAGTGCTTCTTCTTACCACCTCCGCCGTAGCACAGGAGGGAGAGCGTACCGTGGTTGAGCCCGAGGATACAGGAGCCATCCTCTGCAATCCCGGAATGGGTTGGGTGCTGCACTACTACGACAATGTGCCGCGGAACTATGGATCGCGCCTGGAGCCCTCCGACACGCTGGACGACTGGCCGGGCCTGACCGTCATCTACCTGCGGATCCCCTGGTCCTATGTGGAGCCCGCGGAGGGGGAGTTCAACTGGTCAGTCGTCGATACGCCGGCGCAACGCTGGATCGACAAGGGCAAGCAAGTGGCGTTCCGTTTCTCCTGCACGGAGTCCTGGATGCGCTACGCGACACCGGAATGGGTGCAGAAGGCGGGAGCCAGCGGACACAACTTCACTCCGGGCAGAGTCGATGATGACGGGCCCTTCTGGGAGCCGGACTACGACGACCCGGTCTTCCTCGGTAAGCTCAGCAACTTCCTCGCCGCGGCGGCGGAGCGCTACGACGGCAGCCCGGACGTCGCCTTCATCGATGTCGGTTCCTTCGGCGTCTGGGGCGAGGGCCACACCTTCGCCAGCACCCGTCTCGCCTACTCCGCGGAGACCGTCAAACGGCACATAGACCTCCACTGCAAGCACTTCACACGCACACTTCTCGCCGCCAACGATGACTTCGCCTCCCAGGGCCGTGGCCAGGTGACCATCGACTACGCCTGCGAGAAGGGCCTCACCTTGCGGGACGACAGTATCCTGGTGCAGGGAGGCACGAGGGCCTACTTCAATGCGGACATGGCTCCCGCATTCTGGCCCAATGTGCCGGTCGTTCTCGAGAGCGAGCATTACGGAGGCTCGCGCGACCGGGGCAACTGGGGCGACGGCAGTCTGTACCTGAAGGCCGCCGAGGACTACCACGCAAGCTATGCATCCATCCACTGGTGGCCGCGGGAGTTCCTCAACGAGTGCCGAGACCTGATCGCCCGGATGAGCATGCGTCTCGGCTACCGCATCCAACTCATTCGGGCCTCCTGGGACGCGACGGTCCGCGTCAAGGGCACCCTCGACTGGTCCGCAACCTGGCGCAACGCGGGCGTCGCCCCCTGCCTGCCCGGCGGCTTCCCGGCCATCACGCTCAAAGATGAGAAGGGCGGCGTCGCCGGCGTGTTCGTTGATGAGAGCCTGGACGTGCGCTCCCTGCCCGTGGGGCCTCCGGGGGAGGTCGAGAGCGTCCGGCAGGATGACGTCTTCACGCTCCCCTTCAACCTCAAACCTGGGACTTACAGCATGTACATCTCCGTAGGCAGGCGGGACGGGAGGCCGACAATCGCGCTTCCGCTTGCGGGCGACGACGGCCACCACCGCTACCCTCTGGGGGAGCTGCGAGTGCGCGGAGACTACGCGGTGCAGACTGCTGGGCCTCAGCGCGAAGACGACAGATGGAGGCTGCCAGCAACCTGGCGGGTCCACACGTCGCTGCCTGATGGCGTCAGGCCGTTCCTTCACTTCGAGCGCGACGGGCGCATTGTGTTCCAGGGGTACCCCGAAGAGGGCCCCGCGCTGGCCGAACTGCCTCGCCCGGGTACCGTCAATCTGCCGTGCACCTTCGAGATCCCCAACGACGCACGCGGGCAGTCCTTCGAAATCAAGATCGGCTTGTGGGTCCCTGAGCGCATCGGGCGACCAGATGAACGGATGATCCCGGATCACGACCTCGGTGACCTGCGAGTACTGGTTGGGACACTGAATGTCGACGAGAATGGGGATCCGAGCTTCACTGCTCCCGCAGGCGGATAGAGAAGGGGGAGCCCACGGCCAGGCAGGCTCCCGCTGAAGCACTCTCGCACGGCACTACGCCGTCAGTCCGAGTAGCGTCCGAACTCCTTGCAGGCCTCGTACATCGCGCGGACGTTCTCCGGCGGCGTGCCCGGGGCAAGATTGTTACCCTC
>JALGSS010000863.1 GCA_029821745.1 Candidatus Zipacnadia bacterium | reverse complement strand
TCAGGCAGTGGCGGGCCGACACCGCGATGTACTCGGCATGGGCGTAGCCGCTGGGTAGCATGTCCGGGCAGAAGATCTCGTCGCCGGCCTGGCAGTGCGCACACGCGCCACAGCCCACGACGACGTGTGCGCCGACGCGATCGCCCCGTGCGAACTCGGAGTGGCCGTTGGGGTCGGCGATCTCCCCGGCGAACTCGTGCCCGGGGTTCCCAGGCAAACCCTCGGGGCTGCGGAAGACCCCCATCTCACTGCCGCATAGCGCCGAAACCTTGATCCTGATGAGCACCTGATCCGGGTCGGGCTTCGGTTTCGGCGCGTGAATGACCTCGACCTTCGAGTTCCCCACGAACCGTAGCGACTTCAAAGGCGGCCTCCCTCAATCTGAATGGTGAGTTGTGGCACGTAGGTTGGCCCCCAAGCGGGAGAGTCCTCCCCGTGCTCACGCCCACGCTGAGCGGCGGGCTCGGCCGGTGTCCAGGGCTGGTCTGCCGTCGCCTGCCAACAGTGGCGAGCCGACCGGACTGCCCTTCCTCTCCGCAGAGTGGTCTTGGGATCCTACGGCTCTGGACGCTGCAAGCCGCGTCGGTCCCGCTCGGCATGTAGTCAGCGAGACTGGCCTGAGAGTTCGGCTCCGGGCTGTCCTCCTGGATGCTCCGCGAATCACGGTTTTGCTATATCAACGCCTGGGCCATTATGTCCAAGGCCCGTTGTTCGAGGCCGCGCAGGGAGGGCAGGAGAAGGCTTCGCATCCGCTCCTGGACGTGGCCGTGCTCGGAATCCATCTTGCAGACGGCCTCCGCGACGGCGCACGATGTCGCCTGATCGATATCCAGCAGCCTCTCCGGCTGTCCGAAATCACGCACCATCTCGACCTTGCGTCCCGACTCGGCGAACGTCACCACCACGGCGGGCGTCTCCTGGCCGAATGCCAGCAGGTATGAATGCAGTTCCATCGTCAGCAATCCCCGTGCTTGCCGGTAGAGACCCGCGGCCTGGTCCGGCAGCCAGAAGTCGTCCATCACGACACAGTGACGGCGGACATCGTCGGGCAGGGGCTCGTGGACCAGGCGCCGGGCATGCGGAAGCTCGTCGGCGACCTCAACGGCAATCACCGCCTGCATACCGGTCGAGCGCACCCATGCTTCGATGCTCGCTCGGAGCGTGGCCATGTGTGTGTTGCTCCTTGCTTCGCCGATGGCGTCCCTCACGATGGTGTCTCCGAGCCAAGTTCGGGGGACAACGACCAGGAACCGCCCCGGCTGCAGACCGTGTCCGGCCATGAAGGCCGCGGCCCATGCATCGTCTCGCTCGACGAAGGACAACGTGCTGTCTGGGACGAACATGCGGGTGTGTTCGGCGATGCCTGTTCCCTCGAGGTAGCGCAAGGAATCACGTTCGCGGCAGAACACGAATGCGGCCTCATCCAAGAGCCGTCGGAAAAGAGCTTGTCCCGGCACACCGCCGAACGAATCGAAGGAATGCGCGTAGACACCGTATGGAATGCCGAGGCGGTTGGCCACGAGCAGGGGTAGACTTCGGCGCACGGTGTATCCCCAGAAATTGCGTCCGGCAAGGGTGCCATCGCCGAAGACGAGGACCATGCCGCTGTTGTAGATCACGAGCTTCGTGCGGCGCAGCGCTTCCGTGAACTCGGTATTCTCCTGCATGATCGTGTCCACAACCCGTGGCGTGAACGTGTCGAACAGGAAGTCCGCACTGGTCTCGTCCGTCGGCGGCAGCTCCCCATCGCAGTGACGTCTGGCTTCCGCCAGAGCGGCCTCGAACGGGTGCGCCAAGGCGTTCTCCAGGACCAGAGCCCCTGGCGTAACGCGGTGCAGGTAGTCGCGCACCCGGTCGTGCCCGGCCTCCACGAGCACTGCGGCTGCGTGCTCCGGGAAGCGCTCGTGCAGGAGCCCCAGCAATCCCGGCGTGATCGCCGCATCGCCGATGTTGCCGAAGCCCCAGGCGTACGCGGTCATGATGATGTCCCTCATTGACACGCTCCTTTCGTCCCGGACGATGCTCGGCGCCAGAATCCGCCACAACTGATATTCCGGACGGCCGCGCAGGCTGCATCTGTCGTCTCAGTCTCCCTCATCACCTCGACCTGCTCCCATGTGTGCGACTGGCCGCTTCGTCAGGACTTGTCCCTCCCCAAGACTCTTAGCGGCCGGGGTGGTGGGCCTGATCGGCCTTGGGGGCCGAGGCCCGCGCCCCGCGGAGTACTCACCATCCGGCGCGACCTACTGAGCACTTGGATGGTGCTTCTCTCGTGGTGATGAGTGCTCGTCTGCCTCTCGGTCTACTCACTCTCTCCCTCGGCAGCCGCTTCGCCACGCAGTTGGAGATCATCGCACTGCGTCACCAGTTGACATACTGTTCACTTAAGTATCTTCACGCAGTTCGCGAAGTCAATTCGAGTCGACACTGCCTTGCAGCGCGCGCCGATGGGATACTTGCCGACGCTTTTCTTCACTGCCCGAGGATTGCGTCGGCGACGGCCCGACACGACTCGGTCTTCGGCCAACTCGTCAAGGATCGCCTCGTGCACCGGCCTGCCCTCAGGGGGAAAGGGCGACGAGCTGCGGCAGCTTCCTGCGGATCACCCGCACGGCGTGCACGAATGACAAGTTGTCGGGGTCTTCATCTGCCTTCAGCGCCGCTTCGTGCATTAGCCCCCTGATGGCGAAATGGGCCATGAGCAGGCCGTAGAACTCCTGCCGCACCAGATCGGGTTTCTTGCTGCGCAGCACGATCTGCGAGCCCCGCAGGTGGGTTTTGAGTTCGTCGAATGCGGTCTCGATCTCCCAGCGTTCATGGTACAAGCCGGCCAGATCCTGAGCCGGAGCCCGCTTGGGATCCATGATCGTAGTGACGAGTCGATAGATGGATTCGGCGTCCTCGACACCTTCTAATGTGTACTCGATCACT
>JALGSS010000862.1 GCA_029821745.1 Candidatus Zipacnadia bacterium | reverse complement strand
CTCCCTGGTCGCTTACGGGCTCGCGCGGCTCCGCTGGCGAGGCCGGAACGTGCTCTTCTACATCATCATCGGCACCATGATGCTGCCCTTCCAGGTGACGATGGTGCCGGTGTTTGTGATGTTCGCCAAGCTCGGGTGGGTGGACACCTTCCTGCCGCTGATCGTGCCCCACTTCTTCGGCACCGCCTTCTACATCTTCCTGATGCGCCAGTTCTTCATGAACATCCCGCGAGAACTGGGCGAAGCGGCGCGAATAGACGGCTGCACGGAGTGGGACATCTACCGCCGGATAGTCCTGCCCCTGAGTAAACCGGTGCTCGCGGCAGTGGGCCTGTTTGCTTTCATGGCCGCGTGGAACGACTACCTGGGGCCGCTGATCTACCTGGCCGACGAGAGCAAGTACACCCTGTCCCTGGGCCTGGCGAGTTTTTCGAGTCAATACGGGTCGTACCCGGGGATGCTCATGGCGGTCACGACGGTGATGACGGTGCCGATCGTCGCGATCTTCTTCTTCGCCCAACGCACCTTCATCCAGGGCATTACATTCACCGGGGTGAAAGGGTAAGGGGGACGAGCAGGCACGAAGGGCTTCAGATTGCACGATTGCAGGGCGCGGAACCATGTTCCGTGACCACGAGACGACCACAACAGGGGGAGCGAGAATGAAGACGATCTACGCGGCTCAGTTCGACGTAGCGTCCGAGGGCCGTGCCAGTGCACAGGTGTTTGACGACGTCGTAGCACTTACGCTTGAATGGTGCCACGGGCACTATGAACGTAGCGGCCTAGACGTGGCGGCGTTCGCCCCTTCCTGTCGGGCCACCCCGTCAGACAGGCATACGTTGCTCGCGGAAGACCACGATTGCTCTGACGGTGGCCGACTCTGGCAGCTAGTTTGGCGATACCCATCTGACGACGACCCAACGGCGCTCTGGCGGTCCGAGGTAACGGCTGCGGAGTCGGACGGTCGTGTTCAGGTCAGCATTGTGGTCCGGATCGAGTCATCTCGCCACGTCGTGGCACCCTTCCGCTACAAGCTGGGGCGTCCGCGCTTAGTGCGTCAGCTAGTGGATGAATACGCGTGCACGCTCAAAGGACGACCCATTGTTGGCACCGCGACAGAGCTTTCACGTGGTCAAGTGATGGGTTTTGCCCAGAGCGTGCTAGAGAGTGGTGATCGTCTGCTCCCCGTAGTCCTCGTCACTAGCTCCCGAGGCGCCTATCCGTCGCCGGGTGCCCTCGCGTGCTCCCCTGATGACCTGGCGGACTCACTGGTTGGCTTGGCTGAGGTCTACTACGCCGGTGATGCCGCGGTCACGTTCGAGTTGACCGAGGCCGTGGGGAAGGAGCGCTCCTGTTTTGGCGGAGCGATCCGGACTTACTGGCCGGGCTTCGACCGTACGTGCGACCCGTACTCCCACCCGCTCTTGCTGCCAAGCCGAATCTCACAGATCGACGATGTAGCCCAGTGGTTGCTCTGGACGTTGGCGAGCGTGTCCGCGCTGAGATTCGTGGAGGGGGACGTGACCAAGCGGGCGCGTACGTGCCTCCGGAGCGATCTCAAGGCCAAGGCAGATCAACTCCGCGTGATGGCTGAGAAGGGCGAAGCTAATGCGGAGGAGCTCAGCCAACTGTTCGAGATCGCAGACGAGGAGAATCAGAGCTTGCGGTCTCAAGTGGAGAAACTGACCGACGAGAATGAGGAGCTGGCTTCGGACCTCGAGCACTTGCAGGAAACACACCGCGCGAACGCGGCTGCCATGGCCCAGGTTAGACCATCGGTTGACGACTTGGAGCAGGAGACGCAGCCGACGGGCCCGCCCGGGTCCGTCGGCGAGGCGCTGCAGCGAGCAAAAGAAGACTTCCACGATGTGCTGATCGTGCACCCGAGCGCCGACAGATCGGCTGAGGATTCCGACTACCGGGATCCAGAGAGAGCGTACGAGACCCTCAAGAGCATCGCTCTTGTGTACCGCAAGAAGTTCGATGGTCTGGGGCATTCTCTGATAGACGAGTTCAATACGCACAGTCTAAACTACAACTCGCGCATTGGGGGCGTGACCAAGGGGCGGTTTCAGCATCAATACGAAAGGGAACACAAGGGTGACAAGTACTGCATCCGGCAGCACGTGACGCTAAGGGGTACGACGAACGTTGGGACTTTCTGTGTGCATTGGGCTGAGCTTCCTGACAAGAAAAAGGTGCTCATCGGTCATGTCGGGAAGCACCTTGACTATCACAAAGGCAGCTGACCATCCCGATCGTGGCGATCTTCTTCTTCGCCCAGCGCACCTTCATCGAGGGCATCACGTTCACAGGCGTGAAGGGGTAACCAATACACGCAACGAGGCGCGCCCTGCAGACGAGCTGGACGGCCCCCGGGGCATTCATCCCCGACAACGCCGAGCGCCCCGGGGATGAAGCCGGGGCGCTTGGCGATTCATGGGTGCAGGCTGCTACGGCGCCCGAACCCCTACTCGTAGACCTCCAGCTCCGCTACGGACATCTGCGC
>JALGSS010000861.1 GCA_029821745.1 Candidatus Zipacnadia bacterium | reverse complement strand
GTCGCACAAGGCCGGCATGCCGCGGCCGGCCAGGAGGTCATGGGCGTCAGCGGACGCCGCGAACCTCGTCGGGTGCACCGACGGGGACGGAGTCTGCCCTGACCGCCCCAGAACCAGAATGCTCAAACTATCCGACAACCCGCCGATTCTCTCTCCGGGAACCGAGTCGCTCGCAGAGCTGACCGGCCAGTGGTGGGTCGCCCACACCAAGTCCCGGTTCGAGAAGGCCTTCGCCTGGGACCTGGCGCGGAGCGACATCGGCTACTTCCTGCCGATGATCGAGCAGGTGCGGATGTCCGGCGGCAGGAAGCGGCGGGTGCTGGCGCCGCTGTTCACCTCGTACGTCTTCTTCTGCGGCGACGAGAACGCCCGCTACACGGCGATGACGACCCACCGCCTCTGCCAGGCGATCGAGGTGCTTGACCAGGAGTCGCTGGTCGCCGAGCTGCTCGCCATCGAGAAGGCCGTGCAGGGCAAGGTGAAGATGGACCCGTACCCGCGCCTGACGCAGGGCGCGCGCTGCCGCGTCATCGCCGGCCCGATGCGCGGCGTGGAGGGCTTGGTGATCCGGCGCGACAAGATCGCTCGCGTGGTCCTTCAGGTCAGCATCCTCGGCCAAGGCGCGGTGATGGAGATCGACGCCGACCTTCTGGAGCTGATCGATTAGCGGGCGGCAATCGGGGTGACAGACGTCTTCGCGGGGGGTGCAATCATGAAGACCTATCTCAGCGTATATCTCGGGGCGGCGCTGCTCGGGCTGGTGATCACGCCGCTGGTCATCTACCTGGGCAAGAGGCTTCGGCTCGTGGACCGACCTGGCGCGCGGAAGGTCCACGCCGGGCCCGTCCCGCGGCTGGGCGGGCTGGCAATCATGCTGGCCTCGGTCGCGATGACACTTTGCATCTTTGCGCTGGACAACCGGATCGGCGCAGAGTTCCGCCAACGGCAGACGCAACTGCTGGCCCTGCTGGGCGGCGCGCTGTTCATGTTCCTGGTCGGCTTCATCGACGACATCCGTCACCTGCGGGCGCGCGTCAAGCTCCTGGCCCAACTGGCGGCCGCCGTGACAGTCGCCCTGCTCGGCATCCGCATCCGTGGTTTCGCCGTCGGGGGCTGGTTCTCCGTGGAGTTCGGATGGCTCGCCATCCCACTGACCGTCCTGTGGATTACCGGCGTGACCAACGCCGTCAACTTCATCGACGGGCTGGACGGGCTGGCCGCGGGCATCTCTGCCATCACCTGCGGCGTGATCGCCGTCTTCGCAATCCACTCAGGCCAACCCGTCATGGCCGTGCTGATGCTGGCCGTGCTAGGCAGCCTCATGCTCTGTATAGAACATCCACATCCATAACAGGATCATGAGGTTGTGCGTGAGGATGCGGGCGCGGATTTCGCGCGTCTGGCTGTGATAGCGTCGGGCCCGCAGGGCCGAGCCCAGGTTCCGCTTGAACATGCTGAAGACGCATTCGATCTGCCAACGCTGGCCGTAGAGGTCCTTCGGGAATCGCTGCTGCATCTGGCGTCGATAGGGTCCGTTGACCGGGCTGATCTCGCCGTCGAGCCGAGGCCGGCCGCGTCGGGTCGTTGGGATGATGCTGCGAATGCCGAGGTCGCGTCGGCAGACGTCGTGGAAGCGTTCCGACTCGTACCCGGCGTCGCCGAGCAAGGTGTCCATCGGCTGGTGCGTCAGGGCCGCCAGCAACGTCCGCTCGTCCTCGATCGCGTCGGGCTTGGGGCCGCGATCGATCACGGCCCCGAGGATGAGATGGTTGCCCGTGTCGCAGACGGCCGAAAGCTTCGGATAACGGTGCTTTCTGTGGCCTTTGTGCCGCCCGCAACGCTTGGTGTAGTAGGTCGAGACGTGGCGGCTTTCCAGGCCGGTGGAGTCGATGGCGGCCAGCCGGGTCCGCCGCGGCAGCAGCTTGGCCTTCCGGCACGCCGCCAGCGTCGCCGACAGCAGCCGGTCGGCCAGCGGCTGGCACAGCAGTCGCCGGGCCGCCTGGCAGAGGGTGGTGAAATGAGGCACCTGGGTCAGGCCAAGGACATTCCGCAGGTCGGACCACTCCGCGAGCATCACCTGCATGCCGCGGTAGTCCTTGCCGGCGAACTCCTTGACGATCAGACAGGCCAGCAGCTGCGGTTGGGTGAACTTCCGGGGACTCTTTGGCCGGGCGTAGTCCGGCAGAGCATCCCTGCCCACTCGCAGTGCCATCCGTGCCACCGTAAGCGTCGACTTGCTGGTCTTCATGGGCCATTGTCTAAACCCTTGTCACGCAACGCGCAAGATAATAATATCATGTTCTATACAGAGCAGGACTCTCCCCGAATGTACCCGAGTCCCACTCATCCGGGTCGGGCCATCCGCGTTTCAGGTGCTGGTGAGAAGGAGCCCACGGGAACTCACCAAACAGTACGCCCGATAGGTCGACCGAGCCATCGGGGGTGTCTCCCTTGCTCATGAGGACCCATTTCATGAACCCAATGGCCGAACGTTTGCGTACGATGACTGAGCTGACGGA
>JALGSS010000860.1 GCA_029821745.1 Candidatus Zipacnadia bacterium | reverse complement strand
ATGATCGTGAACTCATCCTCGCCGGCGAGGCGAAGCCCGATTGCGACAGGGAAGTCCGTCCCTCGGGTCCCGATGTGGATGTCGTAGATGCCGGTGAGCTGAGGGTCGTAGGTCAGATCCGGCGGATTGCCCATTGCGTTGAGAAGTGGCGTCGGCCAGTCCTTGGTCCGTAGCACCCAGGTGTCGGGCTTGCGCTCGTCGAGCAGGACGGCGTCCGCGGGCTCACAACGCTCGAAGTCCTCACGGATGATCGGGTCGCCGTGCCTGGGCGCCCCGTCGAACTCCCGCAGTTCGAGCTGTCCCGTCTGGGCCAGTGAGCAGCCTGCAAGGCCCAGGATGAGCAACGTGGTGACGAGCGACATGACACGACCCCCTGTGTGCTGTGTATTGCAGCGCCGTATGGCTCAACTCAATGCAACATGGGTTCGGTCTCGGCCGCCCCATTCCCTCCTCGACCCTCGGCGCGACTACCACTCCCAGGGGCGCTTCGGAAGTGGGTCGCGAGCGGCAGCCAGCCGATCCATTAGCAGCGATTCCATCTCGCCGCGCTGGGACGCGTAGCCCGGGTCGCTCCAGAGATTGCGGAACTCGCCCGGATCGTTGCGCAGGTCGTACAGCTCCCCGTGAGGGTAGTCCACGTAGTGGATGAGCTTCCAGTCATGGGTGCGCACGCCGATCTCGTCAATGGCGTCGGGTTCCAGGCCTCGGGCGAGCAAATCCGGCGCCTGGCGCTCCTGGAGTAGCACGGACTCCTTGCCCCGGGAGCCCTCCTCGGACCTGAGCAGCGGCGCCATGGAGGTGCCCTGCACGCCGGTCGGGGCGGCGACCCCGCAGACATCGAGCACCGTGGGCATGATGTCCACCTGCTCGATCATGTCCTCGATCTCGACCCCGTGGCGCTCCATCCCCGGGATGCGCCACAGCATCGGCACGTGAGTCACCTCGTCGAACAGGAACGGGCCGTGCCGCCACTGGTAGTGGTCGTTGAGCGACAGGCCATGGTCGGCGACGAGGAGCACGACTGTGTCGTCCCAGACGCCTGATTGCTTGAGTGCGGTCGTGAGCCGGCCGAACTGGTGGTCGATGAACCGCATCTGGTCATAGTAGCCGGCGATGTACCGGCGCAGCGTGGGCTCATCGGGTTGTCGGCCGTTGGCAATGTACCCCTCATAACACTCCCGGAAGTAAGGGGGCTTGGCGGCGAGATCCGCTTCGTCGAGCACCGGCACAGGTACGTCGGCGGGGTCGTAGAACCCGGCGTAGGTGTCCGGGGGCGTGCACGGCGGACAGAGCTCGTGGAAGGAGCATGAGCACAGGAAGCGTCTGCCCTCGTTCGCCTCTCGCGTCACGAAATCGATGGCGCGGTCGGTAATCCACTGCAGATCGTGAGCTTCCTCGGGCATCCTGTCGCGTTTGCGGGCACGGTCCGCGAGTTCGGGGTAGTTCTCGTCGATGAAACGCAGGTACTCCTTGCCCAGGCTGTTCTCGCTCAGATGGACTTCCTGGAAACCGTAGTAAGACCCCTGGATCATCGGCGCCAGACCCCGGTAGGGCTGCTGGGGCTCGAAGTGAACCTTGCCCGATGCGCAGGTGGCGTATCCCTGCTCGGCCATCACCTGAGGCAGTGTGACTTCGCTTGTGGGCAAGGGGATTCCGTTGGCCCAGACTCCGTGGTTCTGGGGGTAGCGACCGGTGAAGATCGAGGCCCGGGTGGGCATGCACACGGAGTGAGTGCAGAAGGCGTTCCGGCACAGCGCGCCTTCCGCGGAGAAGGCATCGATGTTGGGAGTAGGGGACAGGTCGCTCCCGTAGCAGCCCATCACGTCGGTGCGGGTGCCGTCGACGATGAAGAGAAGGACGTTCTTCGGGGTCACGTAGGGCCCTCCAATTTCGTGCGTTGGCTCAGTTGACTCGGGGGCTTAGCGCACGCATCCTCTCATACCATTTCATGCCGTCATCCGGCGTCTGCGCGTCGCCGACGATGATGAACCGCGTACCGTCGGGCGCTCGGGTAATGAGGTCCTCGACAGCGGCCTCTGTAATCCACGCGAGCACGTGAACCGGCGCGTCGGGGCCGCCGAAGTGCTCCAGTATCGGGTCCCATCCCTGACTGGCGGGGACGCGGTTGAAGGCGTAGAACCCCGGGATCTGCTTGAACAGCTCGAACTGGTGCTCGGCGGCTGCGCAGCAGTGCATGCCGAGGCCCTCGAAGGTCTCCGACAGGTCTACGAGTTCAGGCAGGATGAACTCCACGAACAGGTCACTGCCCACGGCCCCGCACTCGTCATTGCTCAGCCATGGAGGCATCTCCGGTGGCGCCCAGGCCGCAGGACAGTGGCAGGGGCTCATGCGGGGGAACTCCTTGCGCAGCTCGATCAGGAAGTTCTTGTACAGCAGCGCGCACTTGTCCACCAGCCGCTTCACGGCTCTCCTGTCCTCCTCATCCATCATCGCGATCAGGAAGTCCTGCTTGCGCCAGATGAGGCCGGCGGTGTCGAAGCCGCTCTGCATGTCGCAGGG
>JALGSS010000859.1 GCA_029821745.1 Candidatus Zipacnadia bacterium | reverse complement strand
GCCTTGGTTGTTGTAGCCGCAAGTCTTCAGCTTGCGGCCGTTGCTGTGGGCCGTGTGCCTTCGTAGCCGCAGGTCTTCAGCCTGCGGCCGTTGTCGTGAGCCGTTTGCCTTCGTAGCCGCAAGTCTTCAGCTTGCGGCCGTTGTCGTCGGCCTTGGTTGTTGTAGCCGCAAGTCTTCAGCTTGCGGCCGTTGCTGTGGGCCGTGTGCCTTCGTAGGTCTTCAGCCTGCGGCCGTTGTCGTCGGCAATATGCATGGTTGTCGAAGCTACATGAAAGGGTGCCACTGGTCCCGCAGCGCGGGACCAGTGTGTACCAACCAAGGCATTCCGGCCGCTCCGCCGACAGCCGGGCGGGACGGACTACGAGGTCATCCAGAGGCACATCGTGCCGATGGAAACCGACGTATCCGACCCGATTGATGCCTTCCCGTCCCACCGACAGGGCGGGGTGGCCCCGACGAGGTCCACTCAAGCTCTCCATCCGAAATGACGATATAGGGGCGTGCGCCATGGTCGCGAAGACTCTCGCGTGCTGCAAGGGATGCCTCCGCCGCCATTCTCATCAATTCCCCATGAATTAGAGGGGGGTTCGCGGTCACGGCGAACTTGTATAGCGTCGTCATGAATCTCTACAAGGAGTGATATGCGTGACCCAATACAGAGGTCGTGCTATTGTTTTGCCGATCGCTGTCGTTCTCGCCGTGGCAGTATGGGGAACCGGGCCGGCTCATGCACAGAAGCGTGTGCGGCCGACGCTGAAGCGCCCGACCATGCGGGCCAGGGCGATCGCGGCGCCGAATCTGTCGTCCGCCGCCGGCGTGAACGCTGCGGTCAGGGAAGTGCTCGCCCAGAAACGCGTATCAAAGCAGAAGAGCACCGCGTATGCTTCGAGAATCTCGCAGTTGCCGATTACACTGCAGAAAGACCTCCTCGGGCGGACCTCGAAGAAGTACTCGCAGGTGATGGTCGTGGAGCTCCTCCCCCTGGAGGTGGTCCGGGCCACCACGATGCGCAAGTTCTTCAAGTTGTTCGTGATCTCCAGGATATGGCCCGATCAGGGCGCCAGGGGTACTTGGGCCTATGTGATGGGCCTGAATTTCAACAACAACTGCAAGGTCCTGTTTGATGGCGTGCAGGCTGAGTCTTACTACCTCGAATGCGCGGAGTTCTTCCCCAAGTCAATGGCCTTCAAGGTGCCCAGCGGGGCATCCCTGGGGAGCATGCACGACGTCGCGGTGAAGGACCTGGCGGCGGACACGACCACGGGCTCGGTGGAGTTCAAGGTGGTAGCGCCGCGAGGCTACCGTGGCTACTGGGGCTGGAAGTTCAGCAACTTCAGTTGGCAGAACATCCCGTGGGAGATGTACCGCGACTACTTCGGGGCGAGCAATGTGCAGTACGCGGACGGCACCCACAAACCTGCAGCGCAGAGCTGGTACGACGCGGCCTATAAGAAGGCGGGGCGCGGCGGGAACTGCTACGGCATGAGTGTGTCGAGCCTGCGACTGCGCAACAACGAGCTGAACACATACTGGCACGCGTGGTTCGACAACCCGGCGAACAACCAGGACTACGTGTGGGACTACCCGTGGCAGACGGAGACCCGGCAAACCGTGCAGGAGGACCAGGGGGCCTGGTATACCCAGGAGGTCCTCGACGTACACACCAACCTGTATAGCACTCAATCCCACCGAGACTGCTTCAACAGGGCGGCTAGCCTGGTCAACTACTGGAGCAACCGACCGGTTCTCGTAATCTGGGCGCCGAACTGGGGCCACACGATGGTGCCGTACAGCACCGAGGTCGCCGGGGATGATCGCAAGATCATTGTGTGGGACAATAACAACCCGTACAGTGAAACCGAGACGGGCTCCCCAGACCCAAGTGTCGCCACTGTGCATTGGGCCGCAAACACATTCTCGTACGGCGGCGCGGACAAGGGCGTCTGCCTGTCTTACGACGAGTGCACGCCGGCGAACCCGCACCTGCCGGGCAGCGCATATGGCGGCCCCGGCTCGGAGACAGTGGTCATGGCGGTGGAACCGGGCACGAAGCTGTCGCAGATCACCGATGAGGCGGGCCGCAAGTTCTTCAACCCCGACGGGACCGTCAACCAGAACCCGGGCACTCGGATCCCGTTCTCCATGTACATGCCGCCGTTGGTGCAGGCAGCCAGGCGCACGGTGCAGCCGAGACTCAGACTAGGTGCTGCCAAGCCGGCGGCGCCCCGGGCATCCGTACCGAGCAACGGCCCCAGCCTGTACCTGTTCGGCAGGGCCTCCGGCAAGAGCCTGACCTTCAACATCGCCGGACAGGGGACAAAGCAGGTCAACTGCTTCATGCGCGGACAGGTACTCGATCTGCGAGCAGCAGGCGCGGGCGACCTACGCATGAGTAATCTGCTTCAGACCAACCACAGAGTCGAGGTGCTGAACCCGGCGGCGCTTCAGCCGACCAAGGTATCCTTGATGCGAACGCGGCAGGCCGGCGACCGCGTCTTCGAGTTGGAGAACCTGCAGAACCTGGGCACGCAGAACCTGCGTCTGACTCCGGCGGCCGATGGTAGCCGCTTGGACGTCGAGGCGGCCCCAGGTGCGAAGTTCGATCTTCTGCTTCGCGGCCCCGTCGGTCAGGGCCAGCAGCAGACGCGGTTCGGCAACGTTGCCATCCAGGGCCAGACGCGAGCGGTCATGCGGCCCGATAGCTGGGGCAATCTCCTCGGCGGCGGGCTGCGCCTGGAATTGCGGAACCTGCGGACCAATCGCCTCGAGCGCCAGATGCGGATCCGTTAGCCACGAAGCCTGAGCTGAGCAGTAACACAAGAGGGACCCTCCAGCGAACATGGGAGGGTCCCTCCTGCATTACGGG
>JALGSS010000061.1 GCA_029821745.1 Candidatus Zipacnadia bacterium | reverse complement strand
GGCCCGGCGCCCTGGCAGACTTTCATGAGGAACTCATTCTTGCCCGCCTGCAAGTCGAGAAGCAGCCTCTCATCACCCAGCGAACACGCGCGGCCGACATTGTGGGCCAACAGCTTCTCGCCATTCAGCCAGACCGTGATCGAGTCGTCGCTGCCCATGAGGATCGGGAGCTTCTCGAGGGACTCAGCGGTGATCGTCCGGTACAAGTAGACGGCGATGTTGTCGTTGTCGTCGAAGATTCTCAGGGAGTTCGTGGTGCCGTCCCTGAACCGCGATCCCATCTGCCAGCGGACGGTGACTCTGCCCTTGCCCTCGTAGGAGGCGGTCAGATCCAGCTCACGCTCGGGGGGGTATTCAGCGTCGACGGGCCAAACTCGACCGGCTGTCCCTTCGCCGCCAGTGACGCCCGCCAGGTATCCCGGGCCGTGGCCTTCTTCACGTACGACGAGCCGGCCCCGTGAGCGCAGGCACACAGCGCAACGAAGGCCACGATCACGGCGACCAAGATCAGTGCGCGACGATGCTTAATGCTCATCGTAGACAGTCTCCACCCCTCTATCGCGCCGGCGAGGCGCGGATCAGGCTCTACTCCTCAGGCCTCGCAGCGGCGCGTTCCGCACGGCGCACAGCGGCCTGTTTCACCCAATAGATTACGCCCCAGCCGGCGGCCAACGCAAGCGCTCCGTAGGCGAAGATCGCCAGCGAGACGTGCACATGTAGCCACAGTTTATTCTGCAGCGAGGGCGGCAGGGGCACGTGTCCCTTGTGCGGGAAATACAGGTACCCGTACATTGCCACGAGCATCGCCAGGGGCAATCCCGCCAGTAGCGCAAAGACCTGCCGGCCACGGGCCAGGACAAGCGCCGAGAGCGTGATCCCCCACACGAACCACAGCGAGAAGTCGTAGCCGCTGGTGAAGGTGAGCCGCCCGGCGTCGGCGACGCGGAGCGCGAGCACCGTCGTGTTGGCGGCGAGTGCGACTATCGCAATCCACAGCGCCGCCCGTCGAGGGCGTTCGCCTCCATAGATCACGCCGACGAGCGCGCATAGGAAGCCGACCAGCAGCGACAAGAACATCCCAGTGGTCAGCGCGGCTTCCACACTGCTGACATCCTCGAACCCGCCGAGGATGCGCCCGGTGGCAGAGGGAGTGGACAAACCGTATGAGTGCAGACTCTGTAGCAGGTTCACGCCCGCATAGGTGAACAAGACGGCGGCCATTCCAGCCACTGCGAACCCGGCGGACTGCCCGCCGCGCCAGCTTCTCTGTCGGCGCCCGTGCAGGTACGCGGCATAGATGAGCCAGGTCACGAGCGACGCCGTCTCCTTCGGGTCCCAACTCCACCACTTCTGCCACACATACTGGGCCCACACAGCGCCGGTGATGATGACCATTGTCAGCAACGGAAACGCGAAGGCGATGGTGCGGTAAATATTGCGCTCGATCTCGTCCAGGGCCGGCAGGCTCCGATTGAGCCTATCCGCCAGACGCGGACGGGCTTCACTCATTCCGCTTCCACCTCTTCTGCGTTGGGCGCGTCATCGGGCATCAACTCACAGCCCATCTCGGTCAGCACGCCCGACCAGAGGACCTGGGCGCTGCCGGGGTCATCTCCGGGCACATCCGAGCAGGCTATCTGCAGCGACGTTGCGCCGCGTGCGGTTTCACTCAGGCGGACGAAGACATGGCGCGGACGGGTATAGAAGACCATCATCATCCCGAGCACGCAGCCGATGAATCCAGTCCAGACAAGGGGCACGCCGAGGTCCTTGCGCACGCCGATGCCCGACCAGTACACAACGCCAATGAACTTGACCTCGCCTCCAGGTATCTCGACCGTCTCGCCGGGCAGCAGCACACCCAGGTCGTCGATCTTGTGCCGACCGCCTTCGAACTGTGAGACGGCCGAGAGGTCGATGGCAGGTGTCCCGACGAGTTCGCCGTCGCGTCCCTCGACACCATCCGGTGTCCGTTGCGCGTCCGCCAGGAACCGCCGCGCTACGATGGCCACGTCGCCGCTGGGCAGGAGGACTGCCCCCGCCTGACGATCGAAGGCCCAACGGGCGAACCGCCCCGTCTCCGGGTCCGTTTCGCGCCGAAGTGGGTACAGGGCCTCGTAGGGTTCGCCGTCGATCGTGAGCTCGACCTTGGCCCCCGCAAGACCCCAACTCGACTGGCTCAGGTAGAAGTGGCGGTACTTGAGGGGGCGATTGACCGAGATCGTCTCGTGGAGCGCTTCCTTGCCTCCGTCGATGATGGTCAGCTCGCTGTAGTAGTTCTCGATTCCGCCCAGAACGGGGTCAACCTTGATCTCGAACTTGTCCAGACGCAGCGAGAATGGCATCGTCTTCTCGGGGTCCTGATAGGTCTGCTGTTCAGTCACACCGATAAAGGAGTCCACCGATATCCCCGGCAACTGCCCCATCAATGCGCCGATTCCGATCAGGAACAGCGCATAGTGGGTGAGGACCGGCCCCCACGTGGCCCACCTGTGCTTCGATGCCTGCAGCCATTTCGCCCCGTCGGCCTCGCCCACCGCGTGGACGGAGTATCCGCGCCGGCGCGCGGCCCCAGACAGCCGCCCGGAGACACTGTCGACGTCGCTATCGGTATGCGCGGCCAGCGTCTCACCGGCTCCGGCGAACCGGGCCTCGACCGTCTCCGGGGTTGCGATGCGCCGCCGGCCGGCCGCGATCACCCAGAGCCGGCGGGAGCAGGCGACCATGCTCAGCGCGAGCAAAGCCACGAGGAACAGGAACCAGCCGGTGCCGAAGACTCTGTCGAAGCCTACGCGAGTGATGAGGTTGCCTAGCGCACTGCCGTAGCGGGTGGAGTAGAAGTCGGCAGTTTGACCCTGGGGCAGGATCGCTCCCACGAGACACGCCGCCGCGAGCACAAGAAGCAGTTGCAGCACTGCGCGCATCTGCTGCAGCTTGCCCCACAGTGCCGCTGCAATCTGCCCGCCGGTTATCTCAGGGGGTGAGGATCCTGCGTCGGGCCTTGGGGCGCCGCCAGGGTCACTCATCGCAGCACGCTCGGCGCGTCAGTAGGTCTGAGGCTCGTTCTCTCATCGCCGCCTCACTGGGGGAGAACGTGGTAGTAATCCCAGCCACAATCCCGGGGAGGCCGGCTCCGCTGGTGCCACTTCGCGTGGCCATCGAGGAAGACGACGTTGGCCCCCTCATTGTGACGATGGGCCGTCCGTACTTCCATGCCCAGCAGGTGGCCGTCGTAGAAGGCTGTGGTCTCCGAAGGGTAGGGGATCTGTGCCAGACCCATGATCGCTCCGGGGGGAGGCCCGGGCATTGGCAGACGGTAGGCGAAGACAACCTTGTTCCAGCCGTAGCTATACCGGTCCAAGCCGGGGAACGAACTGAAGTCGATGGCTCCGCTTCTGTCACTGGGGCAGATCCGTATCTGGCGGTTCTTCACATACGGCTCGACGAGCTCCAGAGTGGTCCAAAGCAGACTCACATCCGAGTAGCCGCCGATGGCCACCGGGAGCGTGTCATCATAGTCCTGGGAATACATCAAGATCGCCAGTCCGAGTTGCTTCAGGTTCGACAAACAACTCGTCTGCCGGGCTTTCTCCCGCGCACGCGCGAACACTGGGAATAGTATAGCGGCGAGAATGGCGATGATAGCGATGACGACGAGCAGCTCGATCAACGTGAATCCACGTCGTGGCAATCGTCCCACCTCCTACTAGCGGATTGGCCGCCCGCGCGGGGCCTCGCACGCGAAGCCGAATACACGCGTGTAATGATACTACGTGCCCCGGCGCTCTGCCAGTCCCACCCGTTCCGCGTCGGGGCACGCAACCTGAACGGTGCTCAGCACCGTCGCGGCTCGCCTCGCCACGCCGCGCGAGGCTTATCTCTTCAGGGCATCATCGGCCTGCGCGATCCGCCGCGCGCCGGTTACTTGAACCGCCGGGTTCGCGCATTGCCCGGGGTCTGGTCGGCAAGCTCCCAGCGCCAGCCGGCCCCGTGGCGCCCCCCGATGATCTTCCGAGGCGGATCGGGCGCGATGATCGGCGGGGTCAGTACCAACGGATCGCTGATGGGATCAAAGGCAAAGCACTTCTGGAAGTACCACACGCGCGGGAACTGCTCGCACTTTGGGTCTTCCTGCAGCATGAAATCGTCGAGAGCCTTCATCCCCTGCCTCACCGTGGAGACGGGGTACTTGACTTCCAGGTAGTCCCCTGGGGACAGCGTGCCGATACTCAGGTAACCCAGGTCGGCACGAGTGACCTCCTGCCATTCCGTCGCCGACACCGGGGCGATGGCGAAGCACAGGCAGCGCATCATGACGCCGTAGGCGGCCTCGCGGCCCTCGTTCCAGACTGTTGACACGGCGCACCACTCGGGAGGCATCGGCGTCGTTGCGAGCCAGTTGCTTGTAGGCCTTCCCATCGCCCCAACCTGCGCTGCGCCGAACCAGTCCGGCACGCTCTCATCCCACTTCTCGAAGAAGCGGTTGGCGTACAGGTAGGGCATTGTGCCTGCGGGCGTGACGTCATACCCCGGTGCCGCCATTGTGATGATCGGGCCGAATCCGGGCACATCGTCGGGCGTCCACTTCTCCCGCTCGTAGTCGGGCAGGGCCTGTTCGTCCCCGCCCTTGGTCTGGTTGTCCACGGGCCGGAAGACACGGATATCGGGCAGCTTCTTGAGTTCCGGCCTGCGAATGGCCGGCAGGTCCTTTACCCGTCGCGAGATCTGCGCCTCGGCGTCGCGCACGATCAGCGCACCCGCCAACGTCCCACCGAGGGTCGTCAGGAACTTCCTGCGTGATGTGCTATCGTCGCGAGGGTCGTCTTTGCGCTCGTCGGTCATCGGGTGACACCCCTTATGCGGTGGTTAGTCACGTCATGCTCTTCTGCGGAAGGCGAGCGCTTACGGCATTTTTAGCACTGGGAATCGACGTTTGAGTATCGTCTTTGGGTCCAGACGGCGTATCGGCGTCAGCGCTTTCGCTGCCATCTTGCCGACGGACTCCCCGATGACGATATCCTTAACGGTGAAGTTGTCCGTCTTGCGGTCCTTCGAGCCCAACGGCTGCACATCCCAGCACAGCCAGCCGTAGCCGCGGTCCCCGTCGAGGTTGAAATCGGGAGCGCGGCCGCCCCCCGAGATGTCCTCCAGCATCGCGACGCCCAGGTCGACGGCGTTGCCCAGGCATTTTCTCGAGCTCTCACCGGCCTGAGCCGAGAGGGACAGCATCTGCCCCACCGACTTCACGTCCTTGAAGGCGTCGTAATAGGGCCGGTGGAAGGAGGCCTTCTCGATGAACTCGTCCGGCAGGCAACCGTTCGGGTACGGCGCATTGATCGTCCACGCTTCCTCGCGGGGACTGGTGGGGTAGACCCACGGGGTCTGGAAGGCCTGCGGGAATCCGCCGGCAGCCAGGCACGCCTCGATCATGATCTTGACCTCGGGACTTGCATCGCTCACCGCCTGCACCGCGTCCTGGATCAGCTTGGGGGAGTTCACCAGGCGCTCCTTGTGCGGGAAGTGAGCGTCGAAGCGGTGGGTCGGTATGTAGAAGGTCTTCTCGGCGTCATAGTCCAGGTCGGAAGCTCCCACGAGCATCGCACCGGCCAGCGTGCCGGCCCAACCCGAGGAGATGTCTCCGCCCCCGACGAGCTCGTCCGGGTGGCAGAAGCAGTATCCGCGCAGCGCCAAGACTCTGCGGCATGCCCGGTAGATCTGGTATGTGGCAAGCTGAATCAGGTACAGCGCGTACTGGAAGGGCCACAAGCTGGTGGCGGTCGCGGTGTCGACGATCCACTTCACGACGTCCCACACGTACTTCACCGTATCCGCGACGAATCTGAGCAGCGCCTCGAACAGCGCCTTCCACGAGAAGCCGCCACGCCGTCTCCCGCCGTCCATGTCATCGCCGAAGCTCGGAGGCGAAGGGAAGGATTCGAAGTCGATGGGGAAATCCGGCGGACTCGGACGCTCGACCGAGTAGCCGCCCGTCTGCATCTTCATCGCCAGGTACAGCATCTCCCACATCCGCGCCAGGTCGCCATCGTTGGGCCACTCACGACCATCAAGACGCCGCCCGTCGGGATGCCGGATGTCGGTGTACGTCGTCTTCATCGCGTCCAGGAACTGCCTGCGAAACTTCGACGCCATCCGCTCGGGGTAGTGCTGGTGCCAATTGCTCGTGTTGATGTCGACGCCCTCATAGTGGCCGAGGACCCACACGTCGGTGTAGTTGTCGGTGCAGTGGTGCCGCTGCCACTGGATCCGGTACGGCCCGCCGGAGCACGCCACGTTGTACGCATGGCCGGTGACGTCCGTCGCCAGGTGGGTGCTGTAGGCAGCCGCGTAGGCCTGCATCTCTCTGTCATTGCCCGCCGACTTGAGTAGGTTGGAGGCAAACTGGCTCGTACGCCGGTAGTGGACCATGTCGAACCAGAACCAGCCCTCTTCGCGCAGGCCCGTTTGCATCGGCAGCTTGATGTAGGAGAAGGCGTCTATGTACCCAGACGCGAAGGCCCCGAGACCCGTGAGGAGTGTACCGCCTATCATATCGAAGGTGTCGCCGAACTGGCTGAAGATGGCCTTGAGCGGGCCATAGCCGGGCACAGTGGCCGCCAACGCCTCATCGACCGCCTTCTGGACGGTCTCGATTGCGGACGTGAAGGGCTCCACGAAGTCCGCGATGGTCTCATAGACCTTCATCCCACGCTGAAGCCACACTTGCGCCACAGGCATGAGATCCAGGAAGAAGGTGATGTCCGGTCCGTGCGAGCCCATGGAGGCGATGTCAGGATAGTCGATCATCGCCTTGCAGACATCACCCATACGCCCGGGCTTGTTCCGGCCGGCGTCGGCAATTCTCATCTGTGTGAAACGGTGTGTTGGGTACCCCGGCAAGGTGAGCCACCGCCCTCGCTGTTGGTTTTGGTGCGGCCAGACGTCGTCGGTTGGTTAGCAGGCCCTCACTTCTGTGCGCGTCTTCATTTCGACGCTGCGCCAGGCATGACCTCCTCGTCATCAAACTTGCCGCAGACAGCAGTCAGACGGCGTTCCCCAGACGAGAACCACTCGGCCCAAAAGCCAGCCGGGGCCCTAGAATGGGCCCCGGTCAGGTGTGTCGACGTCAGTGGCGAGCCGTGCGGTTCTACGGTGTCACTCGGACGCTGCCACCGGTGAACCGGATGCTGGCCGTCTTCCCGTTGACCTTGCCGAAGGCCACCTGCAGCCTGGCGCTGGCTCCCTTCGGGTTCTTCGTCGCGACGACCACAGACAGCAGCTTGCCCGTGCCGCTCAACGGGCGCGTGCCGCTGACTGTGATCTGCAGGCCATCGGCTCGAGCGCGTGACGACACTCTCCAGCCGAGCTTGGCGGCATTAGTGCCCTTCAGGGAAGGCGCGGATACGCTGATCGCCTTGGGGTCAAATTTCAGCACAAAGCTGATGGCGGTGATCTTGCCGTTCGTCGGCGTCACGTTGTAGTTGATCCACGCTCTCCGGCCCGCCGAAACCGCGCCGCCCGGCAGCGTAAGCGCCACGGAAACAGGTACGGCTCGGGGCGGCGTCGTGGTCCCTACCGTCGTGGTCGGCGTCTTGACGCCCGTGGTCGGTGTCCTGACGCCCGTGGTCGGTGTCGGCAGACGGATGCCTGTCGTCGGGGTCCTGGTGCCAGTTGTGGGCGTCTTGACGCCGGTCGTTGGTGTCTTGACGCCTGTCGTCGGGGTCTTGACGCCGGTTGTAGGTGTGGGCAATCGAATGCCCGTCGTTGGAGTCTTCACACCAGTCGTTGGTGTCTTGACACCTGTCGTCGGGGTCTTGACACCCGTGGTCGGCGTCGGAAGTCGAACGCCGGTTGTGGGTGTTCTGACGCCGGTCGTGGGCGTCTTGACGCCTGTGGTTGGCGTGGGCAGCCGAATGCCGGTTGTCGGCGTCTTGACACCTGTGGTCGGCGTCGGAAGTCGAACGCCGGTCGTTGGCGTCTTGACACCCGTGGTTGGGGTCTTGACGCCGGTCGTCGGTGTGGGGAGTCGAACGCCGGTCGTTGGCGTCTTGACGCCTGTGGTCGGTGTCTTGACACCCGTGGTCGGTGTGGGTAGGCGAATGCCGGTTGTGGGAGTCTTGACGCCTGTGGTCGGTGTCGGCAAGCGAATGCCCGTCGTCGGCGTCTTCACACCCGTAGTCGGTGTGGGTAGGCGAATACCGGTTGTGGGAGTCTTGACGCCTGTGGTCGGTGTCGGCAAGCGAATGCCCGTCGTCGGCGTCTTCACACCCGTAGTCGGTGTGGGTAAGCGAACGCCCGTCGTCGGCAGCTTCACACCCGTGGTCGGCGTAGGCAGCTTCACCGCCGTGCCTGTCACGGGCGTTGGCAGCCGAATACCGGTGGTGGGCGTCGGCAACCGGATACCTGTTGCCGGCGTCGGCAAGCGAACCGCCGCCGTTCCCATGGTGGGAGTGGGCAGCCGGATGCCAGTGGGTTGGAGGCCTGTGGGGGCCGTGCCGATCCTCACTGTGGCAGCCGGCGGCGCGGCCAAAAGCGCGCTCTTCGCGGCGAGTCTCACCGCCGTCGACACTCCAGCGCCGGCCGGCAGCAGCCGACCGCCTGCGGTGGGCTCAGCGACCCTGAGCCCCGCCTTGCTGAGTTCGACAGCCTTCAGGATCGCCGGCGTCCTGAACACTTGCGGCAGCCTGCCGGTCACCTTCGCGGGCTTGACCGTTACCTGCATCTCGACGATGCGCTTCTTGCCGCCAGGCACCACGATCTCGATGGCGTATTCGCCCTTCGCGGCAGGCGTCCAGGTCAGTGTGGCCGTCAAGGGCCCGCCTCGCCTGACCCGTCTCAGTCGCGCCTGGCCCTTCGTCTCCCCATTCACTTTCAGGTAGACCATGCCGCGAGCAATCTTCTTCACCACCGTGCCTGCCAGGGCCCCCGCTCCTCTGACGTCCCTGAGTCGTACCCGGCTCTTCGTCGCGCCTGCAACCTTGAGGCGAGCCGTGCCGGCGGCGACCAGCGTTCGTGTCGCGGGGATCTCAACCAGGAACTCGACCTTGGACTTCGCCACGGCGGTCTTCGGCTTCTGGATCACGAGGATCTCGCCAGGCACTGCCTCCCCTTCGGAGCCCTCGCCGCCTTCATCCTCCGGCGTAACCGCGCCGCCTCCGAGATCAGCGGCGGTCGCCACCAGTGTGTTGTTGCTCTCCTGGTCGTCCATGCCCGCTGAACGCCAGACAACCGTCCCAACCTGCAGCAGGTTGTTCGGTACCGTCCAGAGCGGCGTAGATACGTTGGTCTGGCCGCCCGCGGGGACGGTGACCTCGATCGGCTCGGCAGTCACGAACTGCCAGTCAGCGTCACCGTCGCTGAAGGAGCTGAAGTCCACATTGGCCGCAGCCGATGACGTCGTGGACGCGTTCCCGATCGTGGCCTGCAGGACAACCTGTTGCCCTGCGGCGAGAGTGCCCTGGGCGAGAGCCACGGATTTCACCGACAGGTCAATGGGCCCGCTATCCTCGGGCTCATCGGCCGGCTCCGCAGTGCCCTCGTCAGGCTCGTCGGTCGGCTCCGGCGTGCCCTCGTCAGGCTCCGGGGTGTCAGCCGTCTCAGGCGTCACAGCTCCCGCCCCGAGATCAGCGGCCGTCGCCACGAGAGAGTTGTTGCCCTCGGCGGAGTCCTCGCCCGTTTCACGCCACACAACGACACCGATCTGCAGAAGGTCAGTCGGCACGGACCACAGTGGCGTCGATACCTGGGCTTCGCCGCCGGCAGGGACGGTGACGGCTATTGGGTCGCCCGTCACGAACTGCCAGTCTGCATCGCCGGTGCTGAAGGAGCTGAAATCGACGTAGGCGTCCGCCGAAGTGGCCGACGCGTTCCCGATCGTGGCCTGCAAGGCGACCTGCTGCCCCGCAGCGAGAGTGCCCTGGGCGAGAGTCACGGACTTGACCGACAGGTCTACCGGCCCCGTGTCAGTCGGGGTCACGGCTTCCTCGCCGGGGTCCGTACCTGGGTCGACAGGGTCCGTACCTGGGTCGCCGGGGTCCGTACCTGGGTCGACAGGGTCCGTACCCGGGTCGACGGGGTCCGTACCTGGGTCAGTGGTCTCAGTGGTCTCGGGTGTCACGGCGCCCGCACCGAGATCCGCCGCTGTCGCCACCAGAGAGTTGTTGTCCTCTGTGGCATCCTCACCGGTCTCACGCCACACGACGGCGCCGATCTGCTGCAGGTCGGTCGGCACAGTCCACAGTGGCGTCGATACGTTGGTCTGGCCGCCGGCGGGGACGGTGACGGCTATCGGGTCGCCGCTCACAAACTGC
Source organism: Candidatus Zipacnadia bacterium (assembly GCA_029821745.1). Taxonomy (GTDB): domain Bacteria; phylum Armatimonadota; class Zipacnadia; order Zipacnadales; family JABUFB01; genus JALGSS01. Next base: position 2,877 of record JALGSS010000061.1, on the reverse strand, counting down.
CAGTCCGCATCGCCGGTGCTGAAAGAGCTGAAGTCCACGTAGGCGTCCACCGAGGTGGCCGACGCGTTCCCGATCGTGGCCTGCAGGACTACCTGCTGCCCTGCGGCGAGAGTGCCCTGGCTGACAACAAGGGACTTCACCGACAAGTCCACTGGCCCGGTCTCTGTCGGCGTGACAGCGCCTGTGCCCGGGTCCGTAGTCCCTGTGCCTGGGTCTGTAGTCCCTGTGCCTGGGTCCGTGGTGCCCGTGCCTGGGTCCGTGGCTCCTGTGCCGGGGTCTACGGACTCTTCATCGGGCCCCAGATCCGCGGTGGTCACGACGCCGCCCCCACCGGCAAGGTCGGTGGCTGTGGCGCTCAAGGTATCGTTGCTGGGGTCGGCATCGGTGCCTGTCGCTGTTGACACAACGACACCGATCTCCAGCAAGCCGTCAGGGACCTGCCACGCGGGGGCCGATACGGTCACCTGCCCGCCGGCGGTCACCGACGTCACGAGGCTCTCCGGCGCCAGGAAGCCCCATTCGCTCATCTCGTCAGTGATGTAACTGAAGTCGACGAGGGAGTCAGGCGCGTCAGCCGTCATCGACAGGTTGCTGATCCTCGCGCTGAAGACGACCTGCCGGCCTGCCTGGAGGGTCCCCGACTGAACATCGAGACTCTCAACGGCAAGGTCAGGGATGCCTTCTGCGGCTGCAGCGCCCTCGGTGGTTGCCGTCTCGGGGGCCTCCCACGTATCTTCGCTCGTCCATGTCTCTGTGCCGTCCCCTGTTCCCGATCCGCCTCCACCTATGCCGCCGAGCAGATCGCCCACCTTCCCAAGGAAGTACTCACCAACTGCACCGATGAGCTGCTCGGCGAGTTCCATCTTCTTCTGCTCGAGCAAGCTCTTGATAGGCCCCATCACGCTGTCGCCGCGTCCCCCACCGCCGGTGTCGACGTACTCATCACCGGTCCATTCCTCGGTAGGCGGCGCCTCGGCGGCCACGACCTGCCCGGTGGCAAGATCCTCGGCGCGCGCGACGAACGCGTTATCGTCCTCGTTCTGCTCCGTGATTCCCTCGCGCCACGCGATGACGCCGATGTCCGCGACCTGCGCCGGCACAGTCCACAGCGGCGAGTCGACGTCCACCTGGCCACCCGCGGGGATCGTGGTCTCAAGGGAGTCATCGGCCGTGTATTTCCAGTCGTCCGAGCCTTCGGTTACGAAGCTGAAGTCCACCTTCACCGCGGCGGCATCCTCGCCACCCCGGTTGGCGAGCGTCGCCCGCAGGACGATGGCCTCGCCTTCCTGCAAGGTCCCTTCGGCCACCACGAGCCCGGCCACGTACAGCTCCGCAGGCCCGGCAGGCGTGTCTGTGGTCTCCCCAGTCTCGGGAGTGTCTCCCGTGTCCACGATCTCGGTGGCTTCGCCGGTGTCATCGGCTACGGGCTCTTCCGCGACCGCGTCAATGGTCTCCTGGCCTTCAGCCATCGCCAACCCGCCACCCACGATGCCCTTCAGGCCGGCGGAAGCGATCTTGTCCTCGATGAGACCGTCGCCACCCAGGACTGCCAGCCCGAGGCCGGCCGTAGAGCGGCCGAACCACCATGCGGTGTCCGCGTCGACTTCGTCGCCCCGCAGCGCAGCCGCGGCGCGCCCGGCGGCCTCGGCGGGATCCCAGCTCGCCACTCTGGTCGCCACGCCCAGGTCCGGCGCGTCCGGTGAGGCGGTGTCCAGATCCGCTGCCCAGCAAAGTCCGAGCAGCCCCGGTGCGGCGCCCATCTGCGCCGCCAGTCCGGCCAGCAAGCCAAGGCAGAAGTCGGCCTGCGCGGTCTCAGTGTCGAAGGCCGTCGAGGCCCCCGTGACACCGATCAGAAGCCCCTGTTCGGGGAAATCCCCGGCCAAGCGCTGCACCACGGATACCAGGTCGTCGCTGGTCCCGCTCGAGAGCGTTCCCGGCAGCCAGTCGAGTCCAACTACATCGGCAGATGTCTCGGCGTTGAGCTGCTCGACAAGGCTCTTGACCTCGCCATAGGCCGCGTCCAGCATCTCCGGGGAGAGCTCTGTCCCTGTGAAGCCGCCCTGTCCCAACACCGCGTAGTCCATCGACAAGTCCACGATGAGAGGAGTGCTGACATACTCCTCCCCAAAAGTCTCGCTCTCGGCCCCACGCATGGCCTCGCGCGCCGCTCCGGCGAGGGCGCTCACCTCTTCAGCCGAGATTCCCTTCGCCGCCTGCAGGATGTTGACCGCGGGAGCGAGGCGGTAGCCCACGATTCGCTGGTACACGAGGGGCGCCTCGCCCTCGGCGGGTATCAGCTTGCCCGCGACACCCGCGACAAGCGCGCGCACATTCGCGGTCCACGCCTCGGTGTCCTCGGCTTCGCGCAGGCCGGTGAAGGACACCAGCAGGTATGGATTGGCCGCCTCGAAGCTCGCCGCCCACGTGCACAGATTCGCCAGTTGGTTCGCCGTCGTCTCCACGTCGCATGGCACGGCGATGTCCACACCCACCGTATTGCAGCCTGCGCCCGCGATCTGCGCACGGTAGAAGGCATCGAAGGCCTCCGCCACGCCGCTTGCGCCGAACTCGGGGTCTTCGCTGGGGTAGGCGACGCCGTCTGCGTGGTCCAGGCATACATTCGAATGAACGCCCAGGATTGGGAACAACCCCGTGGCCACGGTGGCCACGGGCTCCTCCTCCTGCGCGAACCCCACCCCCAAGGATGTCATCAGCAAGAGCAGCACTACAGTTGCGTTTCGCATTGTGTGCCCTCCTTCAATCCGTCGGGGTGATGACCCAACGCTCCCCCGGGGCGCCGCATCATTTCGACGGTCCCTTCTCTTGTAGCATACCCACTCGCACTGCCCATTCCGCCCCCGGTCTCCAGGCATCCCC
>JALGSS010000858.1 GCA_029821745.1 Candidatus Zipacnadia bacterium | reverse complement strand
CGACGAGGTGCGGATCAGCGGGGCGTCCGTAGCGGATCGGCTGGCGAAGTAGGCGGGTCTTCAGTAGCAGGAACACAATGAACAGTCGCTGGGAGGGCACAGACCCATGCGCTTGCTGATGACGGTTGTCCTGTTCAGTGTCGCGCTGTGCACGGCTGCGTACGGCGCGGACGAAGCCTTGCCGGGACAGGCCGCGGACGCCCTGTCCAAGGCGGTCAGGTACCTGACGGAGAAGATCTCGGTGGGGGGCGGCTACCTGGGCAGCTACAAGATCGATCTCGCGACGGGTGAGTTCGTCGACCAGTGGGGCGAGGGCCACGCCACGAAGGACCAGAACTGGACCCAGCCTCCGGGGAACCCGAGCGTGGGGATGGCCTACCTTCGAGCTTGGGAAGCCACCGGCGATGAGCAGTACCTGGATGCCGCTGTGCAGGTGGCCAAGTCACTGGTTTTCGGTCAGCTTGAGTGCGGCGGATGGGACTACATCGTCGATCACAGCCGCGCCGGCGAGGTGAACTGGTTCTACCGGCACAATGCGGCCAGCACCGACCCCAAGCTGGCAGGGGGGCGCAATCAGGCCACCTTCGACGACAATGTGTCCCAACATGCCACCCGTCTGCTGATGGCTGTGGATCAGGCGCTGGTCGACTACGCCGTGCCCGAGGCCGTCCGCGGCCTCAGGCATGACCCCACGGACCTCGAATTTCGCCTGATCAGCGCCGAGCACTCGAGAAAGGGCGATGTGTGGGAGAACGCCCGGACCGGTGCTGCGGTAGCATGGGAGGATGTCCTCGCGGCGTCTGAGGTGGTGTTCCGGGGCAGTGACCTCGTGCCCCTGGGGCGACTGTCGGCAAGTAGGGCCCTCCAGAACGTCCAGATTCCCTTCCGCTTCCTGCCGGAGAGGCAGGAAGCGTTCTCGGACTTCACCGCCGAGCACGTGGAGCGCATCATCGCGGTGGTCCTGGACGGACAATGTCTGTTCGCCCCAGTCATCAAGACCCGCATCCCCGGGGTGGGAGTCATCGATATGCAGGGCGCTGGCCAGGTGATCGGCAAGTATGGCGAGGATTGGGAGGCCATCCATGATGCAGCCCTGTACGCCTTGCAGTTCATCCTCAACGCCCAGTTCGACCATGGCGGCTGGCCCCAGCGCTTCCCTCTGAGTACCCGGGGGTATAGCCGGTACTCCACCTTCAATGACAACTCCATCGCGGATTGCATCGACGTGATGATGATTGCCTGGCGCCAGTATGGCGACCAGACGTACTACGACGCCATCCTGAAGGCCGCGCAGTTCATCATCGACGCGCAGCTCCCCGAGCCCCAGGCTACCTGGGCGCAGCAGTATGACGAGGAGATGAGGCCAGGTTGGGCCCGGCGGTTTGAGCCACCGGCCGCCTGCGCGGGTGAATCCACCGGCGTGATGCGCACGCTGATCAAGATCGCCGAGTACACGGGAGATGAGAAGTACATTGAGCCACTGCCCGCCGCCTTCGACTGGTACGATCGGTCGGAGCTATCGAAGATCACGGGGAAGGACAAAGGCAAGTGGGCTCGGTTCTACGAGTTGGGCACGAACAAGCCCCTGTACTTCACGCGAGGGACGTATCTTCTGACCTACGACGACAGCGACATGCCCACCCACTATGCCTTCAAGGGTGCGTGGAGCACGAAGTCAGTCCGGGACGCCTACGCGGCCATTCAGGAGAAGGGCCTGGCGCAGTACATCGAGGACCGCAAGCGCAAGCCACTGAGCGCGGAGGCGAAGCGACGGCGGGCCGAGGGCATGGAGGAGCAGGTGCAGGGGATCATCGCGGCCCAGAGCGCAGTGGGCTACTGGGCCAAGGGCGACATGATCGACATGCAGACCTTCGAGCGGAATATCCAGACTCTGGCGACGTACTTGAGGATGGTCAACGACCGGTAGTGGTTCCAGTGGTCGGATCAACAGACAATGGCGGCGCCACGTGGCGCCGCCATTCGGTTCTCCGGGCAAGCGCCCCGCCTACTTGATCGCCCCGGCGGTGAGGCCCTTCACGATGTGCTTCTGGAAGATGAAGTAGAGAATCAGCACCGGGACCACGGCCATGAATACCCCGGCCATCACGATACCCCAGTTCGTCGAGTGCTCCCCCTGGAAGCTCATAAGCCCGATGGTCAACGTCTTCTGCAAGGGCTCGTCGATGAACACCATCGCCATGACCAACTCGTTCCAGATCCAGGCGGCCTGGAAGATGGCCACGGTGGCGATAGCGGGCTTCGCCACGGGGAGGAAGATGCGGCGCAGGATCGTCATGTGCCCGCAGCCGTCGATGAGCGCGGCGTCGCTGAGCTCCGACGGGATGCCGATGAAGTAGGAACGCAGCAGCAGGACCGTTAGCGGCAGGCCGAAGGCGATGTACGGTCCGAGGACCGCGACCCAATCGCCGAAACGCTCGGCGAACCACAGCATCGGGCCTGACACCTCGGCCACCTTGTCCAGCAGCAGAGAGCCGGGGTTGAACTGGTATAGCGGGACAAGGACC
>JALGSS010000857.1 GCA_029821745.1 Candidatus Zipacnadia bacterium | reverse complement strand
GGGGATCTTCTCTTTGGTCTGGGCCATGGTCTTGTCGCGCGGAGCCGCCGTCACGGAGGACAGCAGAGACATCACCGCGAGAGCGACGATTACTCGTGTGACTACAGACGGCACTGCGCATCACCTCACTTGGTCTATGGGTTCAGTTGTGTCTGATCTGTCTGCCTGTACCGCCCGGCGGGGCTGCCAAGGCCACGTGCGAGGATCAGCGGGAGGGCGTCGTGTGGCCGATGTGGAGTCCGTGCTGGGCGCAGAAGTCGGCAACTCGCGTTAGCAATTTGCTGTTGCGCTGCACACGAATGAGAAAGTAGTTGAGCTCACGCAAGGCGATCTCCTGTTTCCTCACGTCCCACAGAGCCACATTGCCCGACATACGGGTACGGTCGAGCATGAGCACCTGGTGTGTCTCCAGCCACTCCACGGCTTCTTCGTCGAAGCTACGAGCGAGCAGAATCGCGGTTGCGTCTGGCCATCTCCCCAGGTTCGACAACCACGAACTGACATCAGTGACGTTTGCGCCGGTCACATCCAGGTCTTTTACCTCGATTGACAGCACGAGCTCACCTCCGCTCCACCCGTCAACGTCCCCGACTCGCCCTGTCCTCGCACTACCGGCCTGTGCTTTGCCTGTCTCGAGCGTGACATTCGGCGCATCCGCTCTGTAATAGGCGAACGCTAGGCCCTGTAGAAGCGCCCCAGCCGGCTCTCCGGGCTGCGTGTTGGGGAGTTCGTCTAGAAGCACGGAGAACGGGCGCGGGGTGAGAGCAGCATCTTGGCGCCCAAGAAACTCCGGCAGCTCAAGAACGCGATTCCATAGCCCTCGCGCAAAGGCTAGGCGCGCCGCAGGTGTCGCGGAGAGGATGGCCTCCAGCAGATCCCTGTGTTGGGGCCACGCCTGGGTCGCGTGAGGAGCGCAACTCGGATAGTCGTACCGATGGAGTCCGTCCCATACGACCGGTTCGAAGAGGTTGTAGTACTTGCGCAGTGAGATGCTGCGTTCCGGACCGACGACATACAGGCTGTTTCGCCGCCTTCCGGATGGGGTCTGCTCCTGAGGCGGGAAATCGTGGAGGGCGTTCGTGCACGGGGTGTCCTGCCCCAACTGCGCGGCAAGAGCCTCCACGAAACCCAGGAACGCGAACGAGAGCCCCGTCACGAAGCGCCTCTCGGGGATGTGTGCATCGTGACGCTTCAAGAGTCTGTCTGCTTGACGCTTGTCGCGAGCTGAGACATTACGGTCGCAGAAATCTGGTGGTAGGCCGAGGGCCTCCGCGAAGTCATCCAAAGTCGGCTGTGTATTCTCGGTGTTGGGGGGCATTGTGTACCTGCCAAGCTCGTGGGGAGCCGCTATCTCGCGCGCTACGAACACTCAAGCCGCACCAATTGTGGCACCGCGCGCACGGCCATTTCGTAGTACTCACGATTCACTTCAAGACCGATGGATTTGAGGCCGCACGCACTCGCGGCTGCGATCGTTGCGCCCGAACCCATGAACGGATCGAGGATGACGCCCTGTCCGAGAGGCAAGGACGCTGACACGATCTGCCGCATGAACTGCTGAGGTTTGAGGGAAGGGTGCGGGGCGATTTCGCGTTCCTTTCCCCTCGCCACTCCCGAACGTATTACGTCCTTGAACGGCTTGTCTTCGGATACACGACGTAGTCCGCCTGTACCCCACTTGCGGAGATTGTCCATCACCCTGCCTTCGCACGGTTTCCGGAACAGGCCCCAGGGCTCCCAGCAAGAGCGCGGCATGACGGTGACCGTGCGGAACTCATCCTCCGCGTTCTTCGGCCGGTCCCCGCCTCGCAATGTCTGCACAAGCCGCACGACTTCCCCTCTGGGCTCAAAGCCAGCCGCGATGAACGGCTCGTACACGAGGTAGGAAACCAAGGGGTTGGTGGCGATAAACACGTGTCCGCCCGGCGTGAGGACGCGCTCAAGCTCCTGAGCAAGCCGAGCGAAGAATTCACGCATGCAACCTTTGTGGGCCTCCGACAGTACTGTGAAACGCGGCAGTGGCGAGCGCCGGCACCCGTCAAACGCAGGAGGGATGCGCCAGACGCCTCCGTTCCCGTTCCTGCGCTTCTCAAGCTGTTCCGGGGAGTACTCCACGAGAGCATACGGGGGGTCTGTCACGACGGCATGAATCGTCTGGTCCGCCCGGCACGTTAGCCAGTCGAAGGCATCTGTGAGAACCATCTGATACCCACCGTCGTCCTCGTGTGTCAGGCGGAGTTGTGGAGATTCTCGCGGCGTACGCGGGGATCCCGGTCCGTCGGGCGGCCATGTCACCAGTTGGCGCGGGGACAATGTGTAAGCTCCTGTCAATACGTTTCAGTCGTCTGCCCGATTATAGGCGGTGGTTGTCTGGGGTGCAAGGTGCACGGGCGCAACAGAGCCGCAACGTGATCACGCGCTGATCATTCCCACATACCCCTCCACCCGATGGAACGTCATTCGGTTTGCGTCGTGGAAATTGTGGGCGCCGTCGTACGCGCAGCGGACCATGTACAGGATGTCATCCC
>JALGSS010000856.1 GCA_029821745.1 Candidatus Zipacnadia bacterium | reverse complement strand
CAGTTCCTCGCGCTTCTTGGCGCTCTTGTTCAGCGCGGCGGGGTCGCAGTGAGCGGTCCCGGGATAGCCTCCCGCGCCCAACTCAATTGCCTCCAGCCCTGCGCCGGCGAAGAAGTCCAGCACTTCCTCCAGCGGCTGATCGCTCCATGCGGCTGATAGTGATCCGACCTTCATGGTGTGTCTTCCTCCCTTAATGTGTGGCTCAGTGTAGCCCTAATAGTCTTGGCAGGCCGCGCACTCAAACCGGCACGAAGCCGTTGGGCTCAGGTCACGTGCCACTGTCGTACGGCAACTCGGGTGCTTCCGGAAGCTGCGTCGACAGCCAGTTCAGGAGTGGGGCTACCTCCTGTCGTTCTCGCTCTCCACGCAATTGCCCCAGCAACTTACCCGCCTCCAGGCCCGCTACGTCTCTCTGTTGATGCCATTCATCAACTGACGTCTCGCCCGCCTGTCGAGCTTCGGCGGCGCGCGCTAAGGCCCTCGACATCCGGTTGGCCGCCGGAAGCTCCAGACCTCCAGAGTTGGCGGCTGCGACTTGGCGCGCCTTCCGGGCGGCCTCCGCCGGGTGGGCATTCGAAGTGCCTGCGAGTCGCCGCAACATCCACTCGGCCGCGTTGACCCCGAAATCCGCCAATTCATCGTCAAGGTTGAGGTCTGGACAGTCGGCAACACCGGGCAAGGACGTGGCCCACAGAACCACTGGGTGGGGCAAGCGCCTGGCCTCGAAGCGCCATGGGCGGTGGCGGCCATCCGTGAGAGCTTCGAGCCGTGCCTCGACGCGGCCCGCGACCTCCTTCGACAAGGCCCTTGGCACCGGCTTCCCCGGGTTGTGCGTCCGCCAGATCTCTCGGCACTGTGTTGGCAGCCCCGCAAGAGCGCGCTTACGCCACGAGCGCGGGGGGCCCATAATGGCCTTGCCAGTCTGCTCGTGCTTAGCCTTCTGCGCACCAAACCACTGACTGAACTCAGCCCAACACCCCGAGGGCACGAAAAAACCCCAGTGAGTCTCCCAGCCGAAGTCTCGACGGCCGTACCGGAGACCTCGCTCAATGTCGCGCAGTGGCTTCGTCTCCTGTTCTCCGAATAGCTCGTACCCGATGGACGTCTGCTGGGTCCAGGTGATCTTCCCTTGGGTGTCAGTACGCCGTCCAGCGTTGAACACATCAGGGGCGAGTGGGACCCACAGCCCGCCGTGGTGCGCAGCGATCTCAACAATGTAGCCCGCGCGGGCAGCCACGAGGAGTCGTTGGTGCACTGCGTCCAGCGCCGTCGACCGCGCGAACTCAACCACACGCAGGTAGGCATCCGCCGATGCGACGCCTTTATCGCGCACGATCGGCCAGATCGCCCCGACGAACTTCCGGAACTGCTCCTCGTTGTGCTCTTCCTTCGGTCCAGGTGGGGGCGGTTGTTTCCCCGCAAGGCCCTCGAGGAAATCCTGCGCGTCCCCGAACACTGCTACCCGAGTCGAGCCGCAAAGCTTGATGTAGGCCTCAATGCCCTCCACCATCCCGCCGGTGGTCACATTCCCTGAGCCAACGATGAGCGTGCTCTTGCCGCCACCGGTGAACAAATAGACCTTCGCATGGAAGGGCCCCATGTTCCCCTGCTCAACCCACCCGATTGCTACATGCTTCGACCGGCCGCGGTTGAGGCGGCCCGCGAACTCCTCAAGGCTCTCACGAGCCTCGGGCGATGTGTAGCCAAGGTAATCGCCGCTGATGATGGTCAATTGGTGCCGTGGTTTGCCTGCGAACGTTTCGAGGTCCGGCAGCAGCAAATCGAGTCCCGCCTCGGTCACGAAGGCCGACGCGATCCAAGCCTTGTTTGCTTCCTCGAGCGCCTGCTTGATCTGGTCGAGAATGGGGCGCTCTCGACTATCGCAAAAAGTTACTTCCATGCCTGACCTGCTCCTCGCTGCTCAACCGCTCTCCCGATCTCACTCGATGACCAGGGCGACCTCGGACCCGCCCGCCACGAGTATCCTGCCCCTTACTTCACCTTCGGAACTTTCTCCCACTTCTTGGACTTGTCTGCGTCGCCGCAGGCTTCCAGCACGGCCTGGGTGCGGCAGCCGTCGAGGAAGTTGGGCCAGGGCATCTCTTCGTCCGCGATGCTGTTCATCAGATCGGCCACCGTGTTGATGAAGGTGTGCTCGTAGCCGATGATGTGCGCGACCGGCCAGTAGCGCGGCCCGCCCATCGGGTGCTCCATCATCGGGTGACAGTCGGCGGTCGTCTGGATCACGCGGAAGCCCTCGCGGTCCTCCGGGTCGCCCGCGTTGTAGTACAGGAGCTGGTTCATGGTCTCGAGGTTGAAGACGATGCTGCCCTTCGAGCCGTTGACTTCGAACCAGTTGTAGTTCTTGCGGCCCGCGGCGAAGCGCGTGGCCTCGAACGTGCCCAACGCACCGTTCGCGAACTTCGCCAACGTGATGACGCCGTCGTCCACGTCGACGGTCCCCATGGGGGCGTCTTCCGCTGCTTTGCCGCCCAGACCTGTGTCGACCTGGTCCAGCTTCGGGCGCTT